>JASLRP010000423.1 GCA_030743915.1 SAR202 cluster bacterium
CATGCGCAAGCTGTTGACTATGGTCAACGCCATGCTCAGGGACGGCACCCGATGGGGACAGCCCCGCTTCGTTACGGCTGATCAAACGCAAGTAACTCCTTCTGCTTAAAGACAGTTGCTTCGAGGCCACTCTCAGAATGGCATGATTGAATCCTGACCCCTGAAACCTATGAGGTTACCCCGTGGCCCAGCGTTCCACATTCCGGACCCCTGCCGACGCCAGGATGATCCTGTCGTCACTGTTCTGGATGCGCGCCAGCCTGCTGGTGGTGGGAATTATGGCCGTTGGGTTGACCCTGGCGGGCATCGTTCCTTTCGTTCAGAACTTCGGTGAGGTGTGCCAGGATGCTGACTGCATCAACTCCCTCCAGATGAGGTCCGCCCAGGCCGACGTGCTGGAGAGGGTCGGACTGACGCCCACGGCATACAGCATCTACCTGGTTATCTGGGAACTGGCCCTGGCGGCGACTTTTGCGGCCATAGGGCTGCTCATCGCCCTGCGAAGCTCGGACCGCGTGGCCTTGTTCGGGGCCATATTTCTTATGGCTTTCATCGTCACGGGCCTGGACATGGCTGCGGAGCTTTCTCGGGACTATCCCATCTGGGAATGGCCCACCAACACTGTCGAAGCCCTGGGGAACGTGACGTTCCTGATCTTCTACTACCTGTTCCCCAACGGGCGATTCGTTCCGAAATTTGCCGTGGCGCTGGCGATCGCATGGGCATTGTTAAACCTGACATGGCTGGTCTTTCCTGAAGCGCCATTCAACGCCATATATCCGGGGAACACCACTCCGCCATCCACAATTCTAGTGTTTGGAATCTTCACCCTGAGCGGCATTCTGGCCCAGGTTTACAGACACACCAGAACATCCAACACTACGGAGCGACAGCAGAACCGTCTCATTCTCTTTGGCATAGGCGCGGCGTTCATTGGAGGGCTTCTCAGGTTCGTGCCTCCAGAGGTATCGTCCCAGGTAAACGACACCGCTTTCGCGGGCATGATTTACCGAATAGTTGCGCTGCCATTATCGGCGATCCTTGTGGCCGCAGTTCCTGTGTTAATAGGCGTTTCCGTTTTGCGCTACCGGCTGTGGAACATCAACGTGTTCATCAACCGGACTCTGGTGTACGCCGTCCTGCTGACCTCCGTGGCTGGAATCTATGTGTTGATGGTTGGCGCGCTGGGCCAGATTTTCCAGAGCATCGGCAACGTGTTCTTCGCGACGCTGGCCACCGGGATCATCGCCCTGCTGTTCAATCCCATGAGATTGCGCCTCCAGAGAGCCGCCAACCGCCTGATGTACGGAGAACAGAACGATCCGATGTCGGTGCTGACCGGACTGAATCGGCAGCTTGAGTCCAGCCTCCAGCCGGGCACAGCGCTCTACACCATCGTCCAGACCGTATCTGACGCCATGAGGCTGCCCTACGCATCCATCGCTTTGAGGGGCGAAGGCTCAGACGATTTCAGGACTGTGGCCGAGTACCGAAGCCGCCAGCTCTCTGAAGGAGAAGACAAGACCATCAGTTTTCCGCTCGTCTATCAAGGCGAGACCATCGGCCAACTGCGGGTCGCTCCTCGTCAGCCTGGAGAGGGGTTGACCAGCGCGGACCGTCAACTGCTTCAGGACGTATCCAGTCAGGCCAGCGTCGCGGCCCAGACCGTAAGGCTGACCCAGGAGTTGGAGACCAGAGTGCGCGAGTTGCAGGAGTCCCGATCCCGCATCGTGACGGTGCAGGAGAGCGCCCGACGCGAGATCGCCTCGCACCTTCACGGTCGGGCGCAGGGCAGGCTCCTGCTGACCAGCGCCAAGCTCCAGAAGGCCCTGACCGACGCCGGGGAGTCTTCGGAGATTGCAGGCCCCATCCAGGACGCCATTCGGGACATCGACCAGGTCATCAACGATGAGCTTCGTGTCCTGAGTCGCCGACTGTACCCTTCGATTCTCGATCTGGGCCTGATTCCAGGGCTGGAGTCTCTTGGAGACCAGTTCGCTGAGGCATTCGAGGTCCAGGTTTCGGCAGATGAGGCGCTGCAGGATGAGGAGCTAGACAATCCAGGAATGATGCCTCATCAGGTAAGGTTGGCAGGCTATCGAGTTGCGGAGGAGGCCCTTGCCAACGCGGTGAAGCACGCTGAAGCGTCCCGTGTAGAGATTCGTATCGAGAGGTCAGAAGATGGAGCGTTGACCCTTCAGATTGTGGACGACGGAAAGGGTTTCGATGCCTCGTCGGTGTCAACCGGCCTGGGCACGGCGACGATCTATGACCAGATCGGGGCTGTGGGAGGCGAGGTTAGCATTCGGAGCGTTCCGGGAGAGGGAACGACGGTGATGGCTACCCTTCCCCTTGCAAGAGGTTGAGAAGCACTTCCAGGTTGAAATCTCTCTTTAGCACGTAGCCTTCGGCGCCGGCCCGCGAGGCCAGTCTTTTATACACGCTCTCGGTGTGGGCGCTGACCAGCACGACTTTGGTGTTGGGCCACTGCCTTTTTACCTGTCGAGTGAGGTTCACGCCGTTCATGTCGGGCATGTCGATGTCGCTGACCACAACATCGGGCCGGTTGGCCCCCACCAATTGAAGGGCTTCCTCTCCACCCGTGGCGGCGCCGACCAGTTCAAACTCCCCAGACCCCTCGAACATGGCTTTCAGCCAGTCCAACTGGTCCACGAAGTCATCTGCTATCACTACTGAATACATGCGTAAAGCGGTCAGCTTTCGGTTGCCTGTCTGTAATTCATTTCTGATCGCGCGGGCCTCATCCTGAGAGAGTCCTGCTCATAGAGCATCACATTCACGATACGCCGCGTCCGGAACGATAGATACTGAGCTACCTCGATAATCGGCCACACAAGTTAGCGGGTCAAGCCTGAAGGTCCTGAAGATAAAGCAACGTCGCCTTCACTCGCGCGTGGATGTCCTGCTCTCCTGAAATGTCCAGTTCCCGATATACGTTGCTGGTGTACGCCTCGACCGAGCGTTCGGTAATGCCCATGATCTCGGCTATGGCAGCGTTATTATAACCCTGGGCGATGCACTGCAAAAGCTCGCTGAGGCGCGGAGTTAGACGAGAAACGGGCGTGCCTTCCCTGGGACTCAGGTTTGCCATCACCGCCGGGTCCACCACGGGCCAACCTGCAATGCTCCCTGATATCGCGCGGACCAGGGTCTCCACGTCGGGGAGCGACTGCTTGAGCAGGTACGACCATCCGGGGCTATCCCTTTGCAGCAGATTGGTGACATACCGGCGATCGTTGTGCATCGACAGTATGACGATCCCCGTGTCCGGCAGGGAATCCTTGATGGCGCTGGCGGCCTCGATGCCGTTCATGTTGCCGCCCAACTCGATGTCCATCAGCACCGCGTCGGGCGACTTCTCCAGGGCGAGCCTTATGGCGCCGGGGCCATCGTGGGCCACTCCGACGACCTCGATATCCGTCTTGCTGGACAGCGTGGTGGTGAGCATCTCGGTGAAAAACTCCTGGTCATCCACTACCAGCGCCGTGGTCTTGTCCATCGTCGGGCCTTTCAGGGTTGGAGTGTCGTTGCCTGTCTCCCATCTTATCAGGGTTTTGTGCTGCCGAAATTTCAGCAAAGAAGATTCGCGCGGCCAAACTTCAAATTGATATTCAGAGCAGAACGAATCAAAACCGTGTTGGCGTGACGCCTTTCATGTCCTGTTCAGGATAAAGAATCCCGCTGACTATGCCGTCCCAAAGAGAGTGAAACGTTGATGGCTGACTGGTTGCAAACTCCCAGGAATGTTCCCAAACAATGTCAGACATTTCTTCGACCGTGTCCCACACATCCATTTCCTTGTCCCACACTTCTGTTTCGTTATCATCACTCGAAAACAGCGCTTCAACATCAGAGAGCCTGTCAACATCTTCGTCGATCAATTCGACATACGCGTCCCAGAGTGAATCGACACTTCGGCTGACGAGATCGGCTACCACGGCCGTGACGCCTGTCCAACGACTCGCAGACAGGCCAGAAACTGTCTTTCCGTAGATGCCATCGCCGCCTTCTGGCTTGTCAACGATCAGCCGGACGTCCAACTCTTCTTGCTGTAAACCTGACCTGGTCCTGAATTCGATTTCCTCCACTCTCAGCATTTCCACAAACATTGCGAAAAGCGCCGCCACAGCCAACTGTTTCTTGTCATGGTGCGCATAGTGATAAGAAAGCTTG
>JASLRP010000424.1 GCA_030743915.1 SAR202 cluster bacterium
CTTCACCGACCGACTGCCCGCCGTGTAATTTGGGTCATTCCACTGACCAGCGACCTCCCGGTCCATAACGTCAACGAAATTCTGCCGATACCGTTGAGTATGGAATCCCACCAGATCATATTCAAGCATTCCATCCAGCAATTCTCGCGCCCACGGCAGAATCTCGAACACGTCCGGCGCTGGGAACGGTATGTGCAGGAAGAAGCCAATATTCCCATTCCAGCCGAGGCGTCGAAGATATGACCCAACAAGAATCAACTGGTAGTCATGGACCCAGACGAGATCGTCATCGGTCAGGAGGGGGTGGAGAGCTTGCGCGAATCGCTCGTTGACCCTTTGGTAAGCTCGATAAGTGTCGTGACGAATGTCCGTGCGCTCCGGGAACGTGTGGAACAGAGGCCAGAGCGTGCGATTGGAGAATCCCAGGTAATACAGGTTGGACTCGTCGGCGGTCAGGTCTATGGTTGCCAACTCGACTGGCCCGCCAGAAAGCTGTATGGTCGGTGGCTCCGAGCGACGCCGCGACGTGGCGCTGCCGCTCCAACCCATCCATAAACCCTGCTGTCGAAGCATCAGAGTTTTGACCGCGCTCACGAGTCCTCCGACCACCGCTGCGCCTTCCTGAGCGGGAGCCAGATCGGCGGCAGACGGGACCCTATTGGAAACCACCACAAGGCGAGTCATTGCAAAACCATCTTACGTGGGAGGCTACGACCCGTCAATTTATTGGGACCTGAGGCTATTGGCTCGAGCCTCTCGTTTTGTTGAACGTGCAACCATCCCATGCTATACTTCCCAAGAATCCACAATCGTAGGTTCAACATATGCCCCGGAGGCAGTTTTGATTCAAGTTTTACACAATGGATGCTCCTGTAAAAATCGTCCGTAAATAGGCGCGAGAGATACAGGGCAACGAGCCAGCATCGACATTCACATGAACGCCCGTACAGGCGTTCATCATAGCGAAATCGCCAAGTTCTAGAACGCTCCTCGGTTAGCGCCTATCGTCGGCCGATGGAGCTTTTTCTTTGCCAGTGAATCTCCACCCAACCCACCGCATCGAATACTACGCTATCACTCAGCACTCTCAATGGAGGAAATTGCATGACAACGACCCAAACCAGACCGTTGACGCCCTATCAGGTCCGACGGTATAGCCGGCATATAATAATGCCGCAGGTTGGCAGCATCGGCCAGCGCAAGTTGCTGGACGCAAAGACGCTTATCGTAGGGGCAGGCGGTCTCGGTTCGCCTATCGCTATTTACCTGACGTTGGCCGGCGTCGGCACAATCGGCATCGTCGATTTCGACTCGGTGGACGTGACAAACCTGCAACGCCAGATTCTGCACTTCAATGACGATATCGGCACCCCAAAAGTCGACTCCGCTGTCGAAACTCTAAAGGCTTACAACCCGGACACAGAGGTGATAACCCACGAAGAGCCATTGACCTCTGACAACGCCATGGAAATCATGAAGGACTACGACATCATCATCAACGGCGCCGACAACTTCGCGGCCCGTTACCTGGTGAATGATGCCGCGTACTTGAGCAACAAGCCCCTGGTGGACGGCAGCATCTTGCTGTTCGACGGGATGGCCACGGTGTTCAAGCCGGGTCAGGGTTGCTATCGCTGCCTGTTCCCGACGCCTCCTCCTCCCGGCGAGGTGCCAAGCTGCGCCGAGGCCGGTGTTCTGGGCATGCTGCCAGGAATGGTGGGCACGATTCAGGCAACTGAGGCCACCAAGTTGATCCTGGACGTCGGCGAATCCCTGTCTGGCCGACTGTTGCTGATTGACGCTCTCGACATGGATTTCCGCACTGTGAAACTCCGCCGGAACCCTGAGTGCCCTCTCTGCGGCGACGAACCGACAGTCACCGAACTCATCGACTACGAGATCTTCTGCGGATCGGCGGTCACAGGGGACTAGGCAATCCGGACGCTACTGAATTAATGCGGCCTTCGTCGGTTCAAATGCAACCGGCGGAGGCCGCAATTGATAATCGCGAGTAATTTGCCGCGCCCGAGATC
>JASLRP010000425.1 GCA_030743915.1 SAR202 cluster bacterium
TGTCCAGAATCGGAGAGTCGGATCATGTCCGAACGTATGAAGATATTTGAAGGTGACATCACCACGCTTGAGGTCGATGCCATCGTCAACGCCGCCAACAATTCGCTGTTAGGCGGCGGAGGCGTTGACGGCGCGATACACCGAGCGGCAGGGCCCCAGCTTCTGGCTGAGTGTGTGACGCTGGACGGCTGTCGCACCGGCGAGGCCAAGATCTCGGGAGGTTATGATCTGCCTTCGAAGCACGTCATCCACACCGTCGGGCCTGTGTGGGACGGTGGCCGCGCCAATGAGGACGCTCTGCTGGCTGACTGCCATCGAAATTCTCTGATGGTAGCTGAGGAGAACGGCCTGAAAACCGTGGCATTTCCGGCCATTAGCACTGGCGTTTTCGGCTTCCCAAAGGAGCGAGCCACCAGAATCGCCGTGCGGGAGGTCAGGGCCTTCCTCGATCAGGATGTTGGTGTAGAGCAGGTGACATTCGTCTGTTTCTCCGAGCGAGATTTTGACCTGTATCAGCGGGTCCTCGGCATGGCGCTGGATTAGGAATCTGTTCGTTTGGCGGCTCTGCCGGACTTTTTGAATCAGACTACCTGAGCCAGGCGAATATACCTTCGTGTTCCTCTTCGATCAGGAATCGTCCTGACGGAGTTACGCCCAACAGAGCGTTTCTGAGTTCTTCCTCGAAAGCGGGCTGATTGTCTCCGAGGACAGCTTTGGACGCAAAGCTGGTCGAGTAGAGACCGCCCAATATGTCGTCAACGGTCATGAGCCGGTTTCTTTTGATTTCCACCTGATGCGTGCTGCCGAAAGCCGAGCGCGCAATCACCGTCTCGTGACGCTCGGAGGGATGCGAGTAGGTGGCGTCGGCCCCTGCTCGGCGCTCCGTTCCCAGCCACTTTTGGATTACGGCCTTGACCACTTTCTGCCAGCGCTCTTCGCCACCCCAGATTGTCGCGACGCTGGAGGTCCCTATCACGGCGATTCCGCCTGATGGCTCGACCATGTCGGCTAGCAAATCGAGGGTGGCATCCCTGTCCATCCAATGGAATGCGCTGCCGATACTCACCAGCCTGAACGCGCCAAGTTCGTTTTTCATGCGAGCCAGATCGAAGGAGCCGCCGGTCAGCCACCGGATGTTGCTGATACCCATCCCGTTCGACAGGCGGGCGGCTTCGGTCAGCATTTCCGGTTCGGGGTCCATGCCAATGACTTCCTGGAAGTAGCGCGACAGGGGAATGGCCAGATGTCCGGTTCCGCATCCGAGGTCCAGCAGGCGACCCGATCCATCCAGGCCAAATTTCTCGACTGCTATGTCCAGCAATTCGCCTGGATAGGGAGATCGATAGCGGGCGTAGTGCCAGGCTGTGCCTTTGAATCTGTCGGACGTCATCAGTAGCCTTGCGACTGGCAGAGCCGGCTCAAGGCTAACCCCTTTGCAAGCTGTGCCTGGGGTTGGCGTGATCTAGAACCGCCGGATTCACCAGGTTGTCGGGCATGCGGCCTGTGAGGACGTACGCGACCTCGCGAGCGGCGCGCTGCTCAAGCTCCAGGGTTGCCTCCTGGGAGAAGAAAGCGACGTGAGGCGTTACCAGCAGGTTGTCCAGCTTGAATAATGGAGTTT
>JASLRP010000426.1 GCA_030743915.1 SAR202 cluster bacterium
ACGAAGAATCTAGTCGCTGGAGTGACTTCGTGTTTCACTGACGACTAGATTCTTCGACTTCGGCCTCAGAATGGCGAGTCAAACTGCCAAATTGCCAATACTCTCAGCGCAAAAACTGAAGCTGCTTTTCGGCGAGGTCGAGATATTCTCCGACGTGAGTCTGGAGGTGAACGAACACGCCCGAATCGGCATTGTCGGCCCCAACGGGGGCGGTAAGACATCGCTTCTGCGCATGCTCCTGGGTGAGTTGGACACTAACGCTGGCAAGATAGTTCGCGGAAGCAGCATCCGCATCGGCTACGTCTCCCAGATTCCCCAGGGCGACGCTGAAGGCGCTCTCAGAGACGAGATCATGACCGCCTTCGACGACCTCATTGCGATGGAAGAAGGCATGGCTGCCGCCGCGCTGGATATTCAGCAGACCGACGGTCGAGAGCGCGCCCAGGCTGAGAACATATACTCGTCCCTGGTTGAGCAGTACGAGGCCCGAGGCGGATACGACTACCAGAACCTGATGGAACGGGTGGTCGTCGGCGTGGGCCTGCCTCTGGACACTCTGGACACGCCCGCAGCCGTCGCCAGCGGAGGCCAGAGAACACGGGCCGCGCTGGCAAAAGCTCTGCTGGCGGACCCAGACCTCCTGGTTCTGGACGAGCCTACGAACTACCTGGACTTTACTGGCCTCGAATGGCTGGAAGGCTTTCTGTCCAACTTCAACTACTCGGTCATGGTCGTGTCCCACGACAGGTACTTTTTGGACCGGGTGGCCACGGAGATTCTGGAACTTGAGCATGGGAAGCTCCAGAGATTTCCCGGCAACTTTTCCAAATATCGTGAGTTGAAACGCGCCCAGGTTGAGCGTCAGCAGATAGAGTTCGAGCGCCAGCAGGAGTTTATCGACAAGGAAGAGTATTTCATCCAGCGCTACATGGCAGGCCAGCGCACCAAAGAGGCCCAGGGACGCCAGACCAGGCTCAACAGGCTGGAACGGAAAGAGGCTCCCCAACGCGAGAAGTCCATTAGCATATCTAGCGCCGAGGCTACTCGCACCGGACACGTGACACTGGCCGTCCGAAATCTCAAGGTCGGTTTTCCCAACGACGGAGCGCCGATTGAGCTTCTGACAGTGCCTGAAACCCAGCTAACCAGAGGCTCCCGAACGGCCATAGTCGGCCCTAACGGCATGGGCAAGACCAGCCTTATCAAAACGATCCTGGCCCAACAACCTCCGCTGTCGGGATCGGTCGCGCTGGGGCACAATGTTCAGGTCGGCTACTTGCAGCAGGGCACCGACGATCTGCCTCAGAGCAAGTCTGTGTTGGACGCATTCCTTGACGCCAAGAACATCGCCATTGGCGACGCCCGTAACTATCTGGCTCGGTTCCTGTTTCAGGGCGAGGACGTGTTCAAGCTGACAGACTCCCTCAGCGGCGGCGAGCGCACCCGATTGGCCCTGGCGCGATTGCTGATACTGGAACCCAACGTTCTGGTGCTGGACGAGCCGACAACCCACCTCGACATCCCCAGCCGCGAGGCGCTTGAGGGCGCGCTGGACGACTACAAAGGCGCGTTGCTGTTCGTGTCTCACGACCGCCACTTCATCTCCATCATGGCCGAGCAGATATGGGCCATTGAAGATGGGACGATCAAGCTGTTTCCCGGAACGTTCGCCGAGTGGAACCAGTCGCGACAACCGGCGACGCCCCCTCCGGTGTCCAAGCGGGCAAGGGCCAGACATCGACGCCGAGAGCGCGAGACCAGAAAGCTGGAGAAGAAGGCCGCCGCTCCCAAACCGAAGATCAACCACGAGGCCAACATCGAAAAGCTGGAATCGAAGCTAGCCGAGATTGAGCGCAAGCTGGAGACGGCCTCAGCCAAGCAGGATATGGACGCCATCACCCGCCTGGGCGACGAACACCGCGAAGTGCAGGCCGCCGTCGAACGAGCATGGGAGGCTTGGGGCGGGGGTTAGGTGTCAGGTTTTCAGGTGTCAGGTGGTCAGGATTGAGTTGCCCAACTTCGTCGCCTTTATGCCGCCGAACTTTGCCACCCTGAGGCCGAAGCCGAAGGGTCTGGTTGGTGTGGGACAACGGTTGGTTGAGTTGCGAGTAGATGCTTCTATATCGCTATTCTCCAAACAGCCGGAGAAGGTTTTGGCTGCCTTGGCGCACATGGATGATTTCAGCGCCATCGTCAATGGGGCGGTAGATAATGACATAGCGAGTGCTGGACACTACAAAGCTGCGGTGATTCGAGCCGAATTCCGGGCGGGCAATTCCCATGTAAGGCTGTTCGGCAAGAGCCAAACAAACTTCTCTCAGCCGACGAAGAAGCCGTCCGGTAGCCCGTGGATTATCCTGCGAAATGTAGTCTTCGATCTCGTCAAGGTCATCTTCGGCTTCGAGGGTAAACTGAAGTTGACGGCTACTTGGTTCGCTCGGCATTGCGTTGTAGCAGCCTGTCGAAGACTTCGCTTGCGGGTTTGAGTTGTCCAGCGTCGGCTTGTTCTGTGCCTCTTCGCACTCTATCGTGCATGTCGGCTAGCTCACGCTCCAACTCCTCGTCGTGTTCGTCCAACAGTTCGAGCGCCTTGGCAATTACGTCGTCAACCGATGGGTATCTACCAGACTCGACCTTGTGTTTGATCCGTTCCTCGTTCTGTTCATTGAATGAGATGTTCATAACCCTACATTAGCCCGGAAAGTTCGCAAAGGCAAGCTCGATTGTGTGAATCGGAATTCGACCTTCGCCACACTGAGACCGCAGTCGGACGGTCTGGGCGCTGTGAGCCAACACTCGGTTGACTAACGACCAGATGCTTAGCCGCCGCTCAGTTTGGCGGATAGATGATTCCAGTTATGCCGGAAGCGCCGCCTGTCGAGATTCGATCCGTTCCTTCAGCGGTCCCATGTCCAGTTCTGTGGATATGGAAAGCGACTCCTCGAACATGGACTTGGCTTCACGGAGGTCTGCGTCACGGTTGCGGTCCACCAACATATCGGCATAATCGCATAACGCCCATGCCATTTCCGGCCTGTAACCGGCGGTGCGACTGAAGTTCACCGCGTCCTCAAAGTGCGACTGGGCTGTGTCGAATTCTCCCATTGTGTGGGCCAGAAGCCCTAGCAGACGGTCGGTGCTGATGTACAGGGCCATGACTCCTGAGACAGATTTGAGAGCGTCATACTGCACTCGCGCCGCTGAGACGTCATCTTGAAGCACGGCCATTATTGACAACCCAACATTGGCCGACACCGTGAAGTACGGCACCGCAAGAGGAGAGCCCAGCACGCTGGCGGCTG
>JASLRP010000427.1 GCA_030743915.1 SAR202 cluster bacterium
GATCGCGAATCTCCCTCAGCCTGTCACCGATGCCCTCGGCTCTGCTGAAACTGTGGACAGTGCAGAGGCCATCCTTTACGTACAGGCCCACAGACACGTTGTGGAAGTGGGGGTCCATCGGGACAAGCTCAAGGCACTGGCCCAAACGCCGAAGGGTCTCGGCAACGCTGCCCTGTTTATAGATCGCTTTTTGGGTCATGAATCATACCTTTGCTGGATGGAGAATCGCCGAGTTCAAGTTTAGCAACGGCGCGATGGAGGGTCAATCAAACGTTGCTCTCCATCAAATCCCTGCATATAATGCGCCCCATACGCCGCAGCCATTATTGCGCCAAAAGAGGTGGAGCATGTCCAGAACTCCTGAAGAAGCGTTGGAAGAGGCCCGGAAACTCATCGACTCGGAAACCGAGATAGTCAGGGGCCGATATCCCGTCGAGCACGATCCTATCCGTCGATACTGCCACATGACCGATGACACGAATCCGCTGTTTCTTGATGTGGCCCATGCCGAGTCGTCCAGATACGGCACGGTCATATCCCCGCCCCTGCTCATCGGTTACTTCACCGGCAACGGCCCGTGGCCTCCCGTTGGCGGCTCGGAGCCTTCGCTCCCAGACATACCGAGCCCCGGCGACCGGCTGATCAACCTGACGACCGAGTGGGAGTTCTACGAGCCGGTCAAAGTCGGCGACCGCCTATCCTACAAACGCCGGCTCGCCGACGTATTCATCAAAGGCATTCGCCTGGATTCCAAGGCTTTCTGGGTCAAGACTGAAATGCTGGTTTACAACCAGGACGATATCCTGGTCGCGATGTCCACCAATCTGTTAGTCCGGCACCGCACTCAGGAACAACAGGAAGCGTCAGCTTAGAGCGCCAGGAGAACGACATGACACAGCAGGTGTATTGGGACGACGTTGAGGTCGGCCACGAGATACCCGGATACTCGCTGAAGATCGACCCCACGCGAATCGTTCTTCAGGTCAGCGGCTCTCAAGATTTCTACCCCGTTCATCACGATCTGGAGTTCGCCCAGGACGGCGGGCACCCTGATATCTTCGTGAACACCGGATTCATGCAAGGATGCTTCAATCGACTCATCTGCGGCTGGATTGGCGACGAGGGCTGGCTCAAGAAGTTTCGCATGCAGATGCGACGCATGAACATCCCCGGAGACACGATGACCTTCCAGGGCAAGGTCTCGAAGAAATTCGTCGAAGACGGCCAACATCTGGTTGAGTGCGAATTGTGGGCCGAGAACGAACGGGAGGGCGTGACAACTCCGTCTTTCGCGTTGGTCTCGCTGCCGACGCGGACAGAATAATGCACCCTCCGCCACTCTGAGACCGCAGTCAGGGAGTCTGGTCGCTGAAGGCCAACAGTGGCTTACATCGACCAGATACTTCGCTCCGCTCAGAATGGCGACTGAGAGGCGCCATCATCCGATTTCGCAACATCTGATAACCCGTTCAGGACCAACAATGACCTTCACAAAAAACACGATCAAAGACAAGGTGAGCATCGTCGGGATCGGCGAGAGCGCATATTACAAACGAGGACAGAGTCCGTATCCCGAGTTCCAGCTAGCCCTCCAGGCCATTCTGGCGGCGTGCGAGGATGCGGGGCTGGATCCGAAGCAGATTGACGGCTTCGCCTCCTACTCCAACGACCGCAATGACCCGATCAGGCTGTCTGCCGCGCTGGGGATACCCCAGATCGGATTCAGCAACATGTTCTGGGGCGGCGGTGGCGGTGGCGGCTCAGGAGCAGTAGCCAACGCCTGTGCGGCAGTCGTCGCGGGATACTCGAACTACGTGGTTGCCTATCGCAGTCTGGCCCAGGGCCAGTTCGGAAGGTTCGGGCAATCGGGCGCATCGGGCGCATCGGGCGGAGTTTCCGGCGCCGCCGCCTACAGCGTGCCATTCGGAGTCATGTCTCCTGCTCAGAGCCTGGCCGCCATGCAGGCCCAGCGTCACATGCACGAGCACGGGACCACGCAGGACCACTTCGGGGCCATCGCACTGGCATCGTACAATCACGCTCAACACAACCCGCGAGCCGTAATGTACGGTCGTCCGTTGACCATGCAGGACTACCATGACTCGCGCTGGATTGTCGAGCCTCTGCACCTGTTTGACTGCTGTCAGGAGACCGATGGCGCGGCGGCGGTCATCATCACGACGCCTGAGCGGGCGCGAGACCTGAATCAGACGCCCGTCCACGTCATGGCGGCGGCTCAGGGCAGCGGGTACCGATATGGGGCCGGAGCCATGAACCGCCCGGACATCCTGAAAACCAACCATGACGCCATCGCCTCAAACCTGTGGGAAATGGCCGAGATCGGGCCTGCCGATATCGACGTGGCCCAGTTCTACGAGAATTTCACCCCCCTTGTGCTGATGTCCATCGAGGACTACGGGTTCTGTGAACGCGGCGAAGGCGGCGCGTTCGTGGAGGATGGCAACATCGAATGGCCCAACGGCGATCTGCCAATCAACACCAGCGGCGGGAATCTGGCCGAGGCGTACACCCACGGATTCGAGTTCATCAACGAGACGGTCCGCCAGCTTCGAGGTGAATCAACCTGCCAGGTCCAGGATGCCGAGATTGGCCTTGTGGCATCCGGTCCCGGCGTGGCCCCGCTAAGTTCGCTCATCCTTCGGAGGTAATTCAGTGACCGAATCTTTTATGCCCGCAGGAATGCCCCTGCCTCAGCCTGATCCTGACTCCCCAGATGTTGGATTCTGGGAGGCTTGCAGCCGCCATGAACTGGTCGTCCAACGCTGCTCAGACTGCGGTGTTTTGAGGCACACTCCCGAGTTCATCTGCTACGAGTGCTACTCTTTTGAGTACGATTGGCAAAAGGTCAGCGGCAAAGGTGCAGTCTATAGCCACATGAACGTCGTTCATCCGGTGCATCCCGCCCTGAGAGATCGTGTCCCGTTCAACGTGGCGCTGGTGGAGCTTTCGGACGCTCCGGGCATCCGAATGATCGGCAACGTGGTGGACTGCGCCTACGAGGACATCCATATCGGGATGGCTGTTGAGGTCGTTTTCGAGGACCACCCCGACGCGGGCATCACCCTGCCATTGTGGAAGCGCTCGAGCGAGTAACCAGCTATTCCTTGCTGCTGGGGCCTTCATCTTGGTCAGCAGGGCCGTAGAGCATATCGCGCACCCGCCTGTTCCGTTTCATCCGGAGTCGGGCATGAACAAGCGCTTTCACCGGAAAGGCCGCAATTGCGAACAGCAAGCTAAACAACTGGCCAACAAGTCCCAGTTCCGCCAGCCTGTCCTCCGCCACTCTCTGACGACGCGCCCACGAGCTCAACAGCCTGGGATCATCGGGAGGTATTTGTCCATCAACAGGCAATACTGGCGTTCCTTCGCTTGGGACACCGGCCATTGGTCCCGAC
>JASLRP010000428.1 GCA_030743915.1 SAR202 cluster bacterium
TAGCAGGCGCCCGCACTAGGCCACTATGCGACCCCTCCATCGGAATCCAATATATCAGAGATAATTTCACGGAGCAAACGAAACATTGTGAAATTCGGTACTATTTCAGAGATGGCTCTCGAAATCCGTCAACTACCCAGAGTTATGTGAATCATTCGCGTCATCATTGTTTTTGCGGGATTGAGATGTCAGCGAATTTGATAAATTTTTCACATATTAGCGTAAATGCTTTTTGACTGCAATATTGTATGGCATTGTGCCTGATTTCACAAAGTAAGTGGATTTGTGACTAGACCCAGTCTAAGAATGATCCAAATCTGGCGCTGACGGTCGGCCCAGAATCGTCTGGATGATTGACACCGCGTTCGGGAGAATAGCAAGAGAATTCAGTTGGCGTCGCCTCCGACGGACGACTTCGCGTCCAGAGGGTCGAATTCTTCCTGGCTGCCCACCCAGACATCGCCGCCCTCGAAGAACTCTTTTTTCCAAATGGGGACGATCTGCTTGATGCGGTCGATGCTGTACTGGGATGCTTCGTAGGCGTCCTTGCGGTGGGCGGATGATGTTGCAACCACGAGGCTGGGCTCGCCGATTTCGAGCCTGCCCAGACGATGGGTGATGGCGACGCCCTTGAGGTCCCAGCGCTCCATCATCTCGTCGGCGACGCGGGCCAGTTGCTGATCGGCCATTGGCCTGTAGGCTTCGTACTCCAGGAACAGGACCTTTCGGTCTCCGGTCTGATCGCGGGTCGTGCCGAGGAATGTGACCACCGCGCCGGCGCCATCGTGCAGGACTTTGGCGGTGACCGCCTCAGCGTCCAGAGGTTCGTGGGTAATCTCGATCATTGCGTTCCTCCGCTTACGGGCGGAATCAGCGCCGCCTCGTCACCGTCGTTCAGCGGGAACGTGTGGTCTTGATACTCCTGGTTTATGGCGACGACCAGCGCGTCCGGGTTGCTGGTCATTTCGGGATATGTCGAACACACCTCATCTACGAGGGTTTTCACACTGGCCCCCTCGGACAGGTCGAGAATGATCTGGCTGGTCTTGGCCTTCTCTCTGTAGCTGGCGAACAGACGAACTGTAATCCTCAGCGCAGGGCCTCCTCGGTCGCCAGGAATTCGGCGAGTGGAAATCGTTTGATAGATTATACCAGCCAGAGGGTCTCTAACGCCCTATCGCGTAGGTGTCTCTTCGAGGGTCTGCGCCGCCTTTGAGGACGCCTGATTCGTGGTCAACTACGATGGCAGACATTGCGCCCATCGCAGGAGACCAGTCGTTCATGGCTCGAAGGTCGTGGCCTCGGTTGTCGAGGTCGGTGTTCACGTTGCCGGATATCCGGCCCTCGACGTGGATTCGGCCTGGCAGGTAGGCGTGGGGCCAGAATGAGTTCGGGTAGTTCCACGGAACGAACCTGGGCGCCTCGATTGCCGCCTGTGGGTCCATGCCGAACTCGACGATGTTGAGCAGGGTTTGCACCATTGCGGGACCTTGAGCGTCGCCCCCTGGGGTGCCGAAGGGCATGTACAGTTTCCCGTCTTTGAATGCCATCGCCGGATTCGGCGTCAGTCGGGGGCGTTTTCCTGGCTGGAGGCTGGACGCGTGGTCCTCTTGCAGCCAGCTTTGGGTGCCGCGAGAAGAGATCATCAGGCCCAGGCCCGGCACTATCGGGGCTCCGAACAGTCCGTCGCTGGGTGTGGCCGAGAAGGCGTTGCCCCACCGATCCACGACGCAGGTGTATGAGGTGTCTTGCTCCAGCCTGCCTGGAGACGCCGAAAGGTTGCCGTTTGTGGCGTTGCGGCCTTCGCCATTTTGATACGCCCACGGCTCGCCGGGAGGGGGCATCTCCGAGAATGCCCTGTCCATGTTGATGACCGAGCGTCGGGCGGTGGTGTATCGCTTGTCCATCAAGCCCTGCATCGGGACGTCAACGTGGTTGGGGTCGCCGTAGTAGTGGTGGCGGTCAGCGAAGGACAGGTTCAACGCCTGGGAGACTAGATGCACGTAATCGCCGGAGTTGTGGCCCATGTCTCCGAGATCGTCATCCTCCAGCATCTGGAGTGTCTGGGCGACGACGGGACCTTGGCACCACGGCCCGCAGGTGTAGATGTCCAAGTCTTTGAAGCTGCCGCGGACAGGCTCTTCGATTTTGACCGAGAAGTTGTGCATGTCGTCGAGGCTCAGGAATCCGCCCATAAGCTCGCTGAACCGGGCTATCTCCTCGGCGATTTCGCCCTTGTAAAAGAAGTCGCGGGTGGCCTGGATGGCGTCGGCCCTGCCCATGTGTGAGTTGGCTTTTTCGACCTCGATTAACCTCTTGAACGTGCGGGCGAGGTCTTTTTGCATCAGAGGCTCGCCCAGCCTCGGCGCTCGACCGTTGGGCATGAACACTTCGCTGGTGGAGGCCCAGGCTTCGGGGTCGTTCTTGGCGGTCTCTTCGGATTGGGCGAGACCGTTGGCGACTGGTCCGGACACGGGGAAACCGTGTTCAGCCAATTCCAAGGCCGGTGTCACGACTTGCTCGAAGGTCATGGTCCCGAATTTTTCGAGTGCGGTCAGCCAAGCGTCTGGGGCGGATGGGACGACACATCGCTTGATGCCGGGAGGGATATTCCCGCCCTCGTTGTTTATGAAGTGTTCGATTGATGCTGCTTCTGGCCAAGATCCAAGACCGCTGATGGTCGAGACTTTTTCGGTTTCGGCCATATAAACGATTATGGGCGCCACGCCTCCGAAGTTGGTGGCGTGGGGGAGAGTTACGTTGATGACTATGCCGGAAGCGACTCCGGCGTCGATGGCGTTTCCTCCCTGCTCCAGGATTCGGTATCCGGCGGAGGCCGCCAGATAATGGCCCGCCGAAACCATGTGCGTCACGCCCATCACCGGGGGTCTGTACGAGTTGATTCCTACTGCCATTATCTGTCTCCTCTTGGTGTTCAGGGTTACGCGTTGAAGGCGCCGCCGTTTACGTGGATTGTCTGGCCGGTTACGAAGCTGGCCTCGTCTGAGGCGAGGAACGCGCAGGCTTTCGCCAGTTCCTCAGGGAGGCCGAGCCTGCCTACCGGGATGCCCTCGACTCGCTGGGGTTGGACGAAGGGTTCCTGGGTTGCGGTGCGGGAGGTGTCGTAGGCTCCAGGGACTATGTGGTTGACCAGGATGCCGGACGGAGCGAGTTCGACGGACAGGGCGCGGGTCATGCCGAGAGCGCCCATCTTCCCCGCGCACACATGCGCCCAGTCGGGGCGGCCTTTGAAGGCGTTGAGGCCGGATATGTTGATTATCCGGCCCCATCCGCGTTCGATCATGCCGGGCACCACGGCTTTAGCGGTGAAGAACGGCCCGTCCATGTTGACGCCGTTGACGTATCGCCAGTCGTCCAGGGTCATTTCGGTGAACGATTTCACGTCGCGGAGGCCGGCGTTGTTGACGAGGATATCCACTCGCCCGAATTCGTCCAGCGCGGCGGAGATCATTGCGTCAACCTGGGTCTGGTCAGCGACGTCGGCGACGGTTGCGATGGCCCGAACGCCGAGGTCGCGCGCCTCGTGGGCGACGGCCTCGGCCTCTGCGCGGTTGGTTCTGGCGTTGGTGACGACATCAGCCCCTCTTGAGGCCAGTTCGAGAATCGTCGCGCGGCCTATGTTGCGGCCTGAGCCTGTGACGAGCGCGACTCGTCCCTCCAGGCTTCGAGAGTCAGCCATGTTGGATGTCCCTTTCTTGTTTTGAGTCGGCCGATCGCTCGGACGTTCCGTTTGCTAGTCAGCCGCCGCCGGCGTGGACTCGTTGACCCCGACCACCTGGGCGTCCTGGAGGGAGCAGATTTTTTCATCGTCATAGCCCAGAACGTCGGACAGAAGCTCTCTTGTGTGCTCGCCTATCAGCGGCGTCGGATTGACCACCATCGGGGTCCTGCCGAACTTGATGGGTTTGCCAGCCACCCACATGGTCCCTGCCACTGGGTCTGGAATCTCCATCATCATCTCGCGCTCTTGCAGGAGGGGTTCGGTCGCGGCCTGCTCGACGGTGTTCACGGGGGAGCAGGGGACGCTGAAGGACGACAGGTGGTCCGCGGCGTCGCGGGTGTCTTGCTCAGCGAACCATGCCGTGAGTTCGGCCTCCAGAGCGTCGTTGTTGGCTTGTCGGTCGGCCCGGGTGGCGAACCGGGGGTCTTCCTGCCATTCGGGCTTGTTCACTGCATCGCACATTCGGCCCCACATAGCGTCGTTGTTGGCGGCGATGATAATCCAACCGTTTTTGGTCTTGTACGTCCCGCCCAGGCCCTTGCCGTTGCCTTCGCGCTGGGCGATGTGTCCGTTGCCCAGGTAGGCGGAGATGGGAATCTCGTTGGCGGTGAATCCGGTGTCAGAAAGGCAGACGTCGATGGTCTGGCCTTGTCCGGATATGTCCCGCTCTCTCAGGGCGGCCAGTGCGCCGATGCAGGCGTGGAGGGCTGTCATTCTGTCGATCAGCGGGAAGTAGGTGCGGATGGGCGGGTCGTCTGGGAATCCGGTCATCGCCATAAGACCGCCCATTGCCTGTCCAATGGGGTCGAATCCTACTCGATCTCTCATTGATCCGGTCTGGCCGTACGCGGACACGTTGATCATGATGATCTTCGGGTTCAGTTCTTTGAGGACGTCGTAGCCGAAGCCCATGACGTCGATGGTGCCGGGGCGGAAGTTCTGCAGGAAGACGTCAGATACCTTGACCAGGTCTTTCAGCACTTCCTTGCCCTCGTCGGTGCGCAGGTTTATGGCGAGGCTCTTTTTGCCTGAGTTGTACTGTACCCAGTAGGCGCTCTGGCCTCGGACGGTCGGGCCGTTGCGTCGGCTCTCGTCGCCGTTGAGCGCCTCGACCTTAATGACTTCCGCGCCCATTCGGGCGAACATCAGGGCGCAACGCGGGCCCGCCTGATACCTTCCCAAGTCCAATACTCTCAGCCCTGCCAGCGGTGTGTTCTGTTCGGTCATGGCTTTCGCCCCTTTCTATCCAGGAATGGCTTGAATCCTTCCAGCACTGGTGTTGGCGCCAGCTTGCCTGCCTGCGCCGCCTGTTCGTCTCGATACATCTTTTGCCAGGGTTCCCCGACATCTTCCATCAATAGCTCTTTGATGCCCTGGACCATACGAGGGTCGTTGGCGGCTATCAGGTTGGCAAGTTCCATGGCTTTGTCCATCAACTCTTCGGCGGGGACCAGATGATTGAGGAGTCCGATACGGAGCGCCTCTTCGGCTCCTACCACTCTAGCGGTGAGTAGTAGGTCTTTGGCAATGGGCCAGCCCACCTGCATGGGGAGGCTCCACGTGGAGTTGACTCGGCCATATTGCGCCGCCAGGAAGCGGAACCTCGAACGCTCGCACCCAACTCGGATGTCCATGCTGGATGCCAGCACCGCTCCGCCGCCGTAGGCGAGGCCGTTCATGGCGCCGATGGTCGGTTTGGTGCATGCCGCGATGTGCCATGCGAAATCGGCCCTTCGAGGGTCGGGGGGTGGCGCCTCGTCGGACTCGGCGTTTCGCGCCATCTCGTGGATGTCGGCTCCGGCGGAGAATGCCCGCTCACCCGATCCAGTGAAGATGATGGCATGAACGCTGTCGTCGTTCTCAAGTTCGGTCACAGCCGCGTCGATCTCGCTGTATAGCTGCTGACTCAGCGCATTGAGGACCTCTGGCCGGTTGAGTTGAATTATCCCTACATTATCCTGGCGTTCCAGGAGTAATAGCTCGTAGCTCAATTGCTCGCTCCTGCTCTAGCGTTAGGTGGCGCCATTATATGAACGCGCGTGGAGAGGGTCAAGATTATGTGATTTGGGAGCGACGAGTCAGGCGTGTATGTTTTCGCGTGACTCCATATCTGATCGTCGAGTGCTGTCTGATGGGCATTTGTGTATAATATTGCCGATTTGCGGGATGGGACGGCGCTGGCGCTGAGATGCATTTTGCACGCTCAACCTGCCTGTTCTCGCGGGCGTTCGGCTACGATGCCCAGGCCGAGAAGTTCCATTATCAGTCGCGCCAGCGAAATTCAATGTGACACACCGAGTCAAATACAAAAGATACCGGAGAGCGTCATGACAAGTTCGACATTTGAGACCATCGGCAAACCCCCCGTGGACCAATTTGAAGTCGCGCCCAATCTTGACCGAGATAACGTGGGTGAGTTCGATTGGCAGCAGATATACAGCGAGTTGGATTGGCTCCCTGGCGGCGGCCTGAACAAGGCCCACGAGGCCATCGACCGCCACGCAAACGGCCCCAAGCGTGACAAGATCGCTCTCATCTGGGAGGGGAAGAACGGCGAGCGTGAAGACTACACTTTCGGACAGATGAAAGAGCAGACGGACAAGTTCGCAAATGTGCTCCAGAGCCTGGGTATCGAGACCGGGGATCGGGTGTTTATCTTCATGGACCGCTTGCCGGAATTGTATTTCGCGTTCTTCGGAATCCTCAAAGCAGGAGGGGTCGTCGGGCCGTTGTTCTCGGCATTTGGTCCCGATCCGGTGAGGGACCGAATGGTGGACAGCGGAGCGAAGGTGCTGGTCACGCAACCCGATCTTCGACGCAAAGTCTCGGGCATTATCCCTGAACTTTTCGATCTTCAGCACATCCTGATCGTCAACAAGGACGGCCGCGATTCTGCTCCCATCGACACCCAGGACCTGGACTACTACGAGGAGATGGGCAAGGCGTCTTCTGATTTCTCAATCGTGAACACCAGCCAGTATGATTACTCGATCATGCACTATACCTCTGGGACGACCGGGAAGCCGAAGGGAGCCGTCC
>JASLRP010000429.1 GCA_030743915.1 SAR202 cluster bacterium
AATGGCGGGCCGACGATTGAATAGCCATACTATAACATCCGTCGCCCAGCGTTAAGTATGTTGAGGGCATAAAAAACAGGGCATCCAAATGAATGCCCTGTTGCAAGGAACTGTATTAACTATCTGCGCTACGTTAGCTCAGGCTCGATCAGTCCATAGTCGCCGTCTTGACGTCGATAGGCGACGTTGTACTGGTCAGAGTCCATGTTGAAAAACAGGAAGAAGCTGTGGCCCAACATCTCCATCTGGAGGATTGCGTCCTCCACAGACATTGGCGTCATGGCAAATTTTTTGGTCCTGACCAGTTGGCCCATCTCCTCCATCGCGTCCTCGGACTCCAGGTCCACAGGAGTATCAATGGGGGGCTGGTCCTTGATCGCTTTTCTATGCTGTTCAGAGCGATAGACCTTGGTTTTGAAGCGGCGTATCTGTCTGTCAACGATATCTGTGACGCCATCGACGGCGGCGAACACGTTCGCTCCGGCGTCCTGACCGCGCAGGGTGTAGCCGCCTACGGAAAGGGTCATCTGTGCGTTCACTCGCGGCCCCTGAGACCGGGTAGATGTCCGGGTTACCTCCAGCTTGGCGTCCGACATCTGGTTCATGTGGCGTTTGAGCCTGTCGAACTTCCGCTGGATATAACTCTCGGCGTCTGCATTCAGGTCCAGGTTCTTCGAGTAAATCCTGATGTCCATATCAACCCCCTGATGTAAAATTAGGGCTGGCAAATTCCCATTCCCACATTCATTCTAGGCGTTGGCAGTTGGCCTTTCAACTTTGGTTGGGGCCTTCCCCTTGTCACCCTGCAATCCGGTGGGTTAGAGTATCTTCAATTCCAAAAGTTTTTCACTCTACTTGAGACACTGGAACGGACAGAGATGGCCAAAGGCGTACTGGCAAAATACAAAGACTATCTGCCGCTGACCGATGACACGCCGATTTTCTCGCTTGGAGAGGGCGACACTCCCCTCGTCAAATCGAGACACATCGTGGATATGGTCGGATGCGAGGAACTGTACTTCAAGCTGGAAGGATGCAACCCCACCGGCTCGTTCAAGGACCGGGGCATGGTGGTTGCCGTGGCGAAGGCTCTGGAGGCCGGAGGGACCGCCCTCGCCTGCGCCTCCACCGGCAACACCAGCGCGTCAGCCGCCGCCTATGGCGCCTATTGCGGAATCCCGACCACAGTCATCGTTCCCAAGGGCAACGTCGCCAGGGGCAAGCTGGCTCAGGCAGTGGCCTACGGCGCGCGAATAATGCTAATACAGGGCAGTTTCGACCACGCAATGCAGTTGGTGCGAGACCTCACCGAGCGTCATCCCATCGTGCTGGTCAACTCGATAAATCCCCACAGGCTCCAGGGCCAGAAGACTGCCGCCTTCGAGGTTGTGGAGGAGCTTGGGACCGCCCCCGATTACACGTTCATCCCCGTGGGGAACGCCGGAAACATCACCGCGTACTGGATGGGGTTTCAGGAAGCGTATATCAACGAGTGGACCTCGGTCCGTCCAAAGATGATGGGATTCCAGGCCCAGGGCGCCGCGCCAATCGTGCGCGGAGACGTGGTGACTGAGCCTGAAACCATCGCCACAGCCATTCGCGTGGGCAACCCGGCAAGCTGGGACAAGGCGCTCGTCGCCCGTGACGAGTCGGGCGGGACCATCGACATGGTATCCGATGACAACATCATGGACGCCTACAAACTCCTGGCAAGCAAAGAGGGTGTGTTCTGTGAGCCGGCCTCAGCCTCGAGTCTGGCTGGTCTTATCAAGCACGCCAACGCCGGGTTGAATCTCGAAGGCCAGAAGGTCGTGTGCATCATCACAGGCCACGGGCTGAAAGACCCGGACCTGGCGAACGAGATAGAGCCCGCGTGGATGGAAGAGTATCCTCCAGATCTGGATGCCGTCGAGCAGGCGTTGGGGTTGGGCTGACTTTTTTGCATTGGCAGACGACGAATCCTCAACGCCGCCACGCTGAGTCGAGGCGAAGCATCTGGTCGTAATCACAACAATCGTCGAATTACCCGCGACCAGATTTTTCGGATGCGACCTCAGAATGGCCGAATCTCGAAAGCTGCCTCCTCGATATCCATTCGAAAATTGTAATTGAATTTCCCATAAAGTTGCAGAATCACATATAATAGGGCACGCAGTCGGCTTGATGGCAGCGCAACATTTCCATCCGGTCACAAAATGAGCCACTTCCAACCACAGAGCCTGGATAGAAGACAGGATGATTAACTGATCAACGAACAGCAAATCCGTGAGGCCGTGGCTTCAATTATTGGAGCGGTTGGCGAAGACGCCAACCGCGAGGGGCTGAAGGACACCCCCCAGCGAGTCGCCCGGATGTACGCCGAGTTTTTCTCCGGGCTGGAACAGGACCCGGCAGATGGGTTGGCGACCGGTTTCGAGGAGAGCCACCACGAGATGGTTGTTCTCAAAAACATCCGTTTCCACTCCATATGCGAGCATCATCTCCTGCCCTTTCACGGAACGGCCCACGTCGGCTACGTTCCCAACGGCAGGGTTGCCGGAGTGAGCAAGCTGGCCCGCGCCCTGGATGTCCTGGCCCGAAGGCCTCAGCTTCAGGAACGGCTGACCACCCAGTTCGTTGACGTAATTTTCAAGACACTTCAGCCCGAAGGGGTATCGGCGATCCTTACCGCAGAACACATGTGCATGACAATCCGTGGCGTTGAAAAGCTCGACAGCAAGATCGTCACGTCGGCCAGCCGTGGGAGCCTCAGGACTCAGGCATCGGCCAAACAGGATTTCTTAGCCATGCTAGGAGACATTTAGAGCATGGGACTTACCGTCCAAGAGGAAACTTTCGATTCGATATGGAGCGAGTGGGAAAGCATTTTGCCATCCTGCTCCACCAACACGGTGTTTGTGACACCCTGGTGGCAAAAGGTGTGGTGGGACAACTTCCACGCTGACAACGAACTCCGCATTCTCTCAGTCCGAGAGGGCGATGAACTCATCGGAGTCGCTCCGCTCATGATAAGCGACGGCACGCTGACATTCGCCGGAGACAAAGAGCTATTCGACTACCTGGATTTCCTGGTTCCAAAAGGCAACGAGTCCAGGTTCTACGATGCGCTGTTCGAACACATCACGGATATGGATTGGCAGTCTATCGACCTTCCCTCTGTGCCCAAAGATTCCCCCACGCTTGAGTATCTGCCCACGCTGGCAAAGGCGAAGGGTTTGGAGTTCGACGTGGAGGAGGAGGAGACCACGCCAGTGGCATACCTGCCCGAATCGTGGGACGAGTATCTGGCTGGGCTGCGCAAAAAAGACAGGCATGAATTGCGGCGAAAAATCAGGAGACTGGAGGCGGCGGACAGCCCTCATCAGTACTCGTGTCATGACCCGGACTGCATGCAGGACTTTTTCCGCCTGCTGAGAGCAAGCCGCGAAGACAAGGACGAGTTCCTAACCCCAGAGCGGGAAAAATTCTTCATAGACATCGCCAAAGAACTGGACAGTCGCGACCAGTTCAGGCTCTATTTCCTGGAGGTCAACGGCGAGCGCGTGGCCGGTTGCATCTGTTTCGATTATGGCGAATCTTATCTGTTGTACAATAGCGGCTACGACCCTGGGTATTCCCAGTTGAGCGTGGGCCTGCTCAATAAAGCTCTCAGCCTGCAAACAGCCATCGAAGAGGGTCGCCAGTCCTTTAATTTTCTCAAGGGCAACGAGCGGTACAAATACAACCTCGGAGGCAAAGACGAGGCCGTTTATCATCTGACCGCCCGACGCTGAAGCTCTTGCAACCGTCGGCCCAACGTCGATATAGTTAATCGTCCCCGCCCAGACGCTTATGGCCCCTGTCAACACACGCTATTCGCTGGTGGCAAGTCATGGTGTTGATACCGCAATTTTGGAGTTATGAATGTGTAGATTGGCCATACTGAGTTTCCACGGATGTCCCGTTGCCCGCCTGGGCGAAAAGGACACCGGAGGCATGAACGTTTACGTTCTGCAGCTAGCCCGGGAGTTCGCCCGCAAAGGCATCGACGTTGACGTGTTCACCCGATATCACGATCCGGACGACCCCAAGATTGTCAAACTTGAAGACGGCGCCAGAGTCATACACCTGAAAGCAGGCTCCTACGAAGCGGCCAAAGAGGACCTGTTCGACTACATCCCCGAATTCCTCAGCGAGCTTTACAGCTTCCAAAAAGAGGAGGGCACGACCTACGATCTGGTCCACAGCCACTACTGGCTATCTGGCCGGGTCGGGATGACCCTCAGTCGGACGTGGAACGTCCCTCACGTGGCGACCTTCCACACCCTCGCCCAGACCAAACTCCGAGCGCGGGTCGGAGAGCGAGAGCCGGAGCGGCGCGTCACGGTGGAAAGTCTGGTGATGCGAGACGCCGACGCGATAATCGTCTCCACCGAAGAGGAAAAACAGGATGTGGTGAGGCTCTACGATGCCCATCCTCAGAAGGTCGAGGTCATACCCGCCGGGGTGAATCTGGACACTTTTAAGCCAGTTAATAAGACAATTGCTAGACAAAGGGTTGGAATTGACGAAAAGCAGGTTATACTGTATGTAGGCCGTATTGAACCGCTAAAGGGAATCGACGTATTGCTGGAGGCGGCAGCGCTTCTGGACGGGCGTGACGACATCAGCGTGCTGATCGTCGGAGGCAGCCCAGGAAATGACGCGGAATTGGACCGCCTCAAGGCTCTAACCATCGAGTTGGGCATAGAGGACATGGTGACCTTCACCGGCGCCATCAAACAGAACAAACTTCCGGACTATTACAGCGCCGCCGACGCGTTCGTTTTGCCCTCCCATTCGGAGAGTTTCGGGCTTGCGGCCCTGGAAGCTATGGCATGCGGCACGCCCGTGGTCGTCTCCAGGGTTGGCGGTCTTAAGACGTTCATAAACAGCGGAGAGACCGGATATCTGGTCCCGTGGCGATGCCCGGAGCCTTTCGCTCAAAGGCTCGAAATGCTTCTGGCAAACCCTGACCTGCGTCAGGCAATGGGCACAGCGGCCAGAGCGAAAGCCCTGCAAATGGGCTGGGGACACGCAGCAGACCGTATGCTGGAGTACTACTCCAGCCTAATGCGCGACACTTGGGAGAGCGCCGCCGGAGACTGACTATGAACGGCCAACACGAGGATCCAGGCTCGGGCAGCTCGCGAAGCGCCATTCAGCGAGTCGAAGGTCACGTGTGGCAACGCCTGAGCAGGGGATTCCTCGTGTTGATTCCGCTGCTCATCACTCTCCTCATCTTGGATTATCTGGTTGCCGGACTGCGGTCCTTCTTCAACGGCCCCCACGCCCTGATAATCCGGCTCCCCTTCATAGAAGACATCCCCGCAATCTCCGTTATTGCCTGGTTCGTGCTGGCCGGCGTGGTGATGGCGATTTTCTACACCCTGGGCTCGCTGGTCACCACCGGCTCTCGCTCGCAGGTCATCGACTTTCAGAATGCGATCCTCAGCAGGATTCCCGTCGTCAAAAGCATCTACGGTGTCGCTCGACAGGCAACCGACGCGCTTTCCAACTCAATGGGTCACGAGTTCAGCCGAGTGGTGTTCATCGAGTGGCCCAGACCCGGCGTGACCGCAATGGGCTTGGTGACCGGACACTGCCACATGCCTTCCGATGACAGATTGATGCTGGTGGTGTACATCCCGACCGTCCCTAATCCAACGTCGGGAATGTTGGCGATAGTCTCTGAGGACGAGGTGAC
>JASLRP010000430.1 GCA_030743915.1 SAR202 cluster bacterium
CTCCTTCTCTTCAAGTTTCCGGCGGGCTTGGCTGTTTGTGTTTTGCCGTGTCCCATCTGGTATGCCAATACTTTACGGCGGTATGGAAAGACGCACATCGTCAGAAATTGTTAACTTTGGAAAATGAAAAAGCGCCCGAAATCGGGCGCATATAACAAGGACTTGTTATATGAGCACGGAGACATGATTACGCCGTTTAACCATGCCCCGTCAGTTCGCTGCTACATACGGTGGGAGAGATGACGTAGCCAACACCGGAGATTGTATGGGGAGAGAAGAGCACGCAACCTTGGCAAAACCAAAGAAATCTCACGTCCGAGGTTATCAGACATGAGATTCCTGTTGTGACGCTGGACGGAGTGCTCTGGTCGGTTGAGTAACTACCGTGCCAAAGTCAGAGCCGCGTGACTAAATCTTCCTATCCCCTGTACGCGCTGGCCCTCTCGTCGGTCTGGTCGATAATATCGACTCCTACCAGTTCGCTCCAGGCGGCCATAAGCTGGTTGGTCACGGGCCCGGGTATGTTCTCGGTAACCTCACGATTGTCCACCCGACCAACCGGCAGAATGCTGTATGGCGTCGAGGTCAGGAATGCCTCGTCCGCCGTGTAGAGGTCGTATGGCTGGAGGTCTTCCTCTGCCACCGGGATGTTGAGTTGCTCGGCCAGGTCCATGACAGTCATGCGGGACACGCCCTGGAGGATGCTGCTATCCCCGGGAGTTCTGAGAACGCCGTCAGTCACGATGAAGAAGTTGGCGCCGCTGCTTTCGGTTAGGTTGCCGTCCATGTCCAGGAGCAGAGGGAAACCATTGGGGTCCACATCCGCCGCTTCCAGGTCGGCCAGCACGAAGTTCAGGCGGCTGTAATGCTTCACTTTGGGATCTATCTGCTCCGATGAGTAGCTCCGAGTCCTGGCGACCACCGCGTGAGCGCCCTCCTGGTACAGCGGCGAGTAGCGGTCGAAGGCTATCGGGTCAATCCAGATCGAGATGTTGGGAGAGGAGGGATTCACCACGCTGCCGCCCTCGCCTCTAGTCACGATCTGGGTAATCATGTAGTCGTCGTTTTCCTGCGACCTCAGTTCTTCGTTGGCATCCACAACTTCCTGGGTGATCCGTTCCATGTCGTCTATGGACATACCGGGGTCGATGCGAACGTACTTCAGCGACCGATACAGCCTCTCCAGGTGTTCCCTGAGCCTGAAAACTTTGCCATTGTAGGTCCGGGAAGTGTCGAACAGGACGTCTCCCAAACGGAATCCCCGATCAGTCATGCCGATTTTCGCTTCACTGCGAAGCGTGTAATCGCCGTTGAGCCAGATTTGATAGTCGATCATGGTTGCTCCTTCGATAGGTGTCTGGTATCAGTTTTTCAGGGATCGGGAATCGGATTGGGGTTCTACGAAACAGCGTCCACTCCGGCCTGGGCGCAGATTTCGTCCTCCTCGCCCGTGCCGCCGCCGACGCCGCATGCGCCCGCTGGCACGCCGTCGCGAAGAAGAACTACTCCGCCCTGGCTCATAATCATGTGGTCTCCCTCGGCGGCCCGAATTCCAGTGACGATGGCCGCCCCCGCTCTCTCCTGCATCAGGCCGCTGTTGCGCCCGAAAGCCACAGAACCGATTGCCTTGCCCTGACTGCCATACACGCCAGCCCAGATCGCGCCGTCCATTCGATTGAAGGCCGCAAGACGTCCGCCGGCGTCCACCACAGCGACACTTATCAGAATATTCAGTTCTTCCGCTTTGGCAATCGCCGTTTCAACCATCCGGTTGGCTTCTTGAAGAGTGAGGCTCATGGCGTTGTCTCCTTATGTTGTGACAATGATTCGATGGCGCTCTGGAATTTGCGAGCGTCCCTGAGATGATGCGGCGAGTGTAGCAACGTTGTTTTGACCAGTCAATCGGCCCGATTGACATGCAATTCACCTGTGATTACACTCCCTCCAACCATCGGCGAAGTCCGATGACGAACCCGGCAACAAACGACGCCCAGGCCACTCTGAGAACATTGACGAAATCGCAGCCAACGTCGCATCGGAACGCGCCGACAGGAGACCGATATGAACATCAAAGAGATTCGAGCTGTGCCCATCGAGCTTCGGCCCAACATGAAAACCCAGCCACGAGTTCCGAAGATCGAAAACGCGCCCGACTGGGTGAGTCCAATGCTCCGCTATCCCGAGTATCAGAAATCGAATCTGGCCGCAGGAGGCGGCAACTGGAACCGCACGGCCTGCATCGTCACGGCTGACGACGGGACATGGGGATTGGGACTCGGCCTGTTCAGCGGTCCGATCGCCAGTATTATCAACGATCACATCGGGCCTGTCTTGGAAGGCCAGAACGCGATGGCGACGGAAAAGTGCTGGGACATAATGCGACGCACAACCGCCCAGTACGGCGCCCACGGTTTGGCATCCTACGCCATCAGCGCCGTGGACAACGCTTTGTGGGACCTCAAGGGCAAGCTCCTCAACCGTCCCGTCTATGAGTTGCTGGGCGGGCCGCAGAAGGACAAGATATTTTGCTACGCCTCCAACACTGACGTCTCGTATGGCAGAGAAAACAGCATCGCGTGGTTCTTGGAGTTGGGATTCAAAGCCGTGAAGCTGTTCCTGCCCCACGGCCCGCTGGAAGGGATCGAGGGTCTTCGCAAGAACGAGGAGATTGTCGCACAACACCGAGAACAGATTGGCGACAACGTCGAGCTTATGGTGGACGCCTGGATGTCCCTGAACGTCGAGTACACGGTGCGTCTGTCCGAAGCCTTGAAGCCGTATCGAATCAAGTGGCTGGAGGACTATCTACTGCCTGAGGACATGGACGGATACTTCAAGGTGCGCCAACGTCTTCCGGACGTTACGCTGGCGACGGGCGAACACTGGCACACGCCCCACCCCTTCGCGCTGGCGGCGTCCAATGGCCTGATTGACATCATGCAGCCGGACATCCAGTGGGCCGGAGGCGTCAGCGCGCTCGTGCGTATTTGCCACATCGCAGAGGTCCACGGTCTGACCGTCATCGCCCACGCGGGCATGAACTACCCATACGGCCAGCACCTGAGCTACGCCATGCCCGCCATAGAGTGGGGCGAGCGGTCAGAGGGCGTGGCCCCTCCCGGCGTCCCGCTGGAGGAGATGATGCTCCTCCCCGGCACCCCGGCAATCAAAAACGGCTATTTGACGCCCAGCGACGCTCCAGGATTCGGAATCGAAGTCACGAAGGAATGGTTGGAGGACCGGGCGGTCTAACCGCCGTTTCGAGAGGGCAACGCCACGGTCGCCTCGCCCGGCGTGGTGGACTGGCCTTCCTGGTTTTTCACATCTACGGTCATGTCAACCAGATGCTCGCCGTTCTCGACGCGCTTGGCGGTGATTGTGCCGACGCAGGTCAGCACGTCGTCCTTCTGGTTGATGGCGCGATACTGGCAGCCCAGCTTGCGCACCTGCACCTCGTCGCCTGCCCACTCCCGCAGCATGTTGTGCAGGTAGGCAAACCTCAGGTTGCCCATCCCGAAAGCGCCCTGCTCGTTCAGAGCCGCCCTGCCCGCAACCTCATCCATTTGGATATAGACGAACTCGTCATTGAC
>JASLRP010000431.1 GCA_030743915.1 SAR202 cluster bacterium
TTGGCGATGAGTTGCGAAGGATCGGTCATCTCCAGGTACGTTATTCCGATTTCTACGATCATCCTTGAATTCTCCATGATCAAACAGATTGGGCGTTCAAATACCCCCACTAGAACAGAGAGATTCTGCACCAAGTAGAGGCCTTCCGTCAAAGTATCCGTTTGCTCTCGCTTATAGTAAAATACGACCATCGACACAGGGAGGTGATCGAACATGACCTTAATGGAAAGACGCCGGAGAAGCGACACCCTTCGGGGCAAAGTCGCCATCGTCGGCATCGGAGAAGTTCCCACCAGGAGAGTGATCCCTGATCGGACGATGTACGGCCTCAACGCCGAGGCCGCAAAAATGGCTATCGCCGATGCGGGATTGACCAAACAAGACATTAACGGTCTCGTCACGGACGGCACAGCCGCGCTGGCGACGATGGCCGAGTACATCGGCATCCGCCCGACATTCGCCACGGGAGTGTCCATGCAGGGGGCCAGCGGAGCGTCCGCGACCACGGTGGCCGCATCGGCCATCAATGCAGGCCTCGCAGACACAGTGCTGGTGGTTATGGGCAATTCCCGCCTGGATAGGCAGATGCCCGGAGGGCCCAGCGTTCGGTCCGAGTGGGAAGAAGCCTATGGTCCAGCTGCCGGAGCGGGCACCGGATACGCCCAGATATACACTCGGCACATGTACGAGTTTGGGACCACCCAGGAGCAGATGGCAAAGGTAGCCGCCGATCAGCGGATCAATGCTCTTGAAAATGAGAACGCAGTTTTCAACGGCCAACCTGCCTCCAAAGAGGACGTGTTGTCCTCGCGATACATCAACTACCCTCTCCGAATCCTTGAAACTGTCATGCCATGCGACGGAGCGGCGGCGCTCATCATGACCCGCGCCGACCGCGCCAAATCCTTCCCCCATCGCCCTGTTTATCTTTTGGGCGCTGGAATGGAGCAGGCGAACGGCAACATCTGGCAGACCGACCGAATCACGACGACTCCGGTTAAGGTTTCGGCGCAAAGGGCATTCCAAATGTCAGGATACGCGCCTCAGGATATGGAGTTCGCCGAGTTCTACGATTGCTATACCATCCTGGTAGCGGCAACGCTTGAGGACGCAGGTTTCGTCAAGAAGGGCGAGATTGGCCCGTTCTACGAGTCCACCGACACGACCTATAAGGGAAGTTTCCCCATCAACACCGACGGTGGCCAACTCTCAGGCGGCCAACCCGGTCTGGCAGGGGGATTCCGACACGTTATCGAAGGCGCCAGACAGATAATGGGTCGAGGAGGGTCGAGACAAGTGGCTCGCAATGATTTGTGTATGGTGAATGGTTGAGGCGGCACAGCGAGCGAAATGTGCTCGCTGGTTCTCGGTTCCGAGAACGCACTGTAAGAACCCTCCAAAAACCACTATCCAAGTTGAGGCCGAAACATGACCACTGAATACAACAAACCATTACCCAGGCTGGTTAACGAAGAGCTATCCCGACCTTTTTGGGACGCGGCCAAACGTCACGAGCTTGTGATGCCGCGATGCCTCAATTGCTCCAACATGTTCTTCTACCCCAGGGAGCAGTGCCCCAACTGCTACTCTGACAACACGGAGTGGGCGCCCGTTTCAGGCAAGGGTCGCGTGTACTCGTACACCGTCGTCTACCAGCCGGCCAACCGCGCTTTCCTGGAAGACGCTCCCTACATTTACGCGGTCGTCCAGTTGAACGAAGGCCCCCGGATGCCCACCAACCTGTTGGAGTGCGAGATCGACGCCGTTGAGCTTGAGATGCCTGTCGAGGTCGTATTCGACGACGTCACTGATAAGGTGACCCTGGTGAAGTTCAAGCCAGTTTAACCTCCACGCTCCCGCAACAGACTAGTCACAGCCCTCAGCGCGATATCACGCTGAGGGCTGTTTTTTTGGTTCATGGTATGAGCAGTCGATCATACTCTAGTATGACTCTTCGATCCTCCATCTAATCCACCTCGATATCAGTATGCTGTCGTTTGAAAAATCAGGTTTCTGGATGATTACATATTGCCTTGCCAACGATAATATTGAGTCATCAAAACAAACCCACACCATCCCGGGAGGACAGAATGTTCAGCAGAGTCATCAAAGCAATCAAGCCATCAGGCAAGTCCAGTTTCGACAACTACATCGGAAACCTGTCAAAGTCCAGCCATCGCGGAGGCCCAACGTATGACGAGGCCCGCAGAGACTTCGCCGCAGCCGTCAAGGCAGAGCGGATCTGGCCCAGGTACTAATACCAGAATCACGCGTTATTCACGCTCAGGAGAGTAAAATGTTCAGGAAAGCAATAAGGTCAATCAAGCCAGTCAAAAAGTCCGGGTTCAACGCCTACATGTCGAACCTGAACCGGGCGCATGTGCCAGGCGGGCCCACAGCAGACGAGGCCAGGAAGGACTACGGAGCTGTTGCGAAGTCCGAGTCAGTCTGGGCAGGGTTCTAAGTTCAGGTCAAGGCCGGGGAAAATCGCCAGACCGTGACAGAGCATCAAATCGATTGACAAACAACGACAGAATTATTGGATATCGGAGATCGGTAATGAACGAACAGACAATGCCCAAGAATCTCAGCCCCGGTGGATCAGTCGAGCAGTTAGCTGCAGTGGGTATCCCAGGAATGCAGCCGATGTTTTTCTTCGACGGGAACTTTCGCACCTGGCGCGAAGTGCAGACCCGAGCGGGCCTGAACAGCGCCATCGCGTCCCAGATTCCAGCCTATCGACTCATACCCGCGGCCTGAGACACCAGAGATGGATAACCCCTGCATAACCCTCATGTGAAAAGGAGACCGAGTGCAGACACGACATCTCGCACGAACCGCAAGAGCCTGGAGAATCGCTTCTCCAGGCTCTTTTCTTATGCTGAATGGACTGTTCGGCCCCTCAAAAGGTTTCAAGAGGGAAAATCCAGTCGATCTGCTAAATGAGGACCTGAAATATTCAACAGCCTGGAAAGCATGGTATCGATGCGCTTGAAATTCGCCGATTTGTAGAGCATCTCAGATCACAATGAATGGGCAAAACGACAATTCATCTGATTTACAATGGCATGGCCGGACCATGTATCGTCTAGTTATTACCTGGAACAGCGCCATCGGCGCCGAACACTCAAAGAGGCGGATGGCAGCGACGATGGCCGTGGTGATGGGTATTCTGCTGGGATTTGTGATCGTCATGTGGATGGTTCCCGGTATGCAAGTCCCTGATGACGCCCCGCCAGAAAGCCGGGCAGGGCTGGTGAATGACGCGCGCATAACGATCGTCTTGATCGGTTTCGGCATACTCGTCACGGCGATACTGGCTGTGTTGTGGGCTCGTTTTCGAACAATCGAGCAGTCTATCTGGGCCACCAGGAGCGCCAGACTCGGAGACAGGTTCGACAGGGCCATCGCTCAACTGACTGAAGAAAACGAAGCGGTCATCATCGGCGGCATTTACTCGCTGGAAAGAGTGGCGCGAGACTCGGCGGTCGAGCACTGGAAGGTCATGGAGATAATGACCGCGTACGTCAGATTCGCCGCCGGAATCGAAGAGAACTCCGAGTTCCAGGGAGCGGGCGGCGCATCCGTCGATCAGGCGTCGGTGAAAGCCAGCGTCCAGGCCATTCTTGACGTCCTGGGCCGACGTGACCGATTCCAGGAGACAACCAACCAGCGTATCGACCTCAGAAACACGGACCTGCGCGGGGCCAACCTCCAGGGCACGCACCTTGAGCGGGCGATTCTATTTGGTTCACGGCTCCAGTGGACGGACCTTCGAAGCGCTCACATGGAGAACGCAATCATGTGGGGGGTCAATCTGGAGGGCGCCAATATTGACGGCGGGCATCTTGAAGGCGCCAATTTCTGGGAAGCCAACTTCGAAGGCGCTCGCATTTCAGGGGCGCACCTTCAGGGGGCATCACTCCTCAACGTCAATGGCCTGACTCAAGACCAGCTCGAAGGAGCCTACATCGACGAGTCCACGGTCCTTCCAGATGACATCTTGGCCTCGGACACATTCACGGCTCATGACGCCGAGAAACTGGAACAACTACCCAACACGACATCCCAATCTCCCCTGGCCTGACCTCGGCGCCAACTCTCTTCAAATCTCGATTCCTGGTGGCCGGAAACGAGAATCACTGACTTCGCAATGGGGAACCATGCGCGTGATCAAACCATTTTGAGTCCCACTTGTGGCTGGACTCCTCTGCATTTGAAGAGATTGGCTTTTTTTGCATTGCGCATCAATGTTGTTGGACCATATTCCTTGTTTTGATGAATATAGTTAATAATCGCATAATTATCATATTCACCAGGGTATCCTTTGCAGATGCCCATCATCATGGTTGTTATCCACTTGAATCAAATCAACATGGTGTAACCCCTATAAAATTTTTTTAGGTACCCTGACCCGAATGCAGGAAGTAACCCCGATGTGTACAACAAGCCACTCGTGATGTACTGGAATGGCGATGACGTGACATTGTCACCCGCCCGATGCCTGGTGAACATCTGTCATGCGGCGTTTCGCAATTAAAGCTACGCGGGGAGACTACGTGATGACAAAGACTGCGCCACTGATTCTGATCGTCGAGGACGATTTCGCCAACAACAAATTGATGGCAGAAGTGCTGAGCATGCATGGGTACCGTGTCGAAGCGACTCATGACGGGCAGGACGCCCTGGCCCTATTTGGCACAATGGATCCAGCGCTGGTCATTATGGACGTTGGAATTCCCACCATCGACGGGTTTGAAGTTTGCCGTCGGATGCGACTTCAATCGGACGTGCCAATTCTGATGGTAACGGGCCGGGCAAACCCAGGCACCGTGAATCGCCTGATGGATGGAGGAGCCAGCGGCTGCATGGCGAAACCGTACGACATTGTGGAGCTTGTTCAGCGGGTTGAAGAAGTAATCAAGAGCAGCCCCGAACCTCACTCAGCGTCGAGTCAGATACGACCGGCCAACGCAATGACTTCGAAATTCGGGGGGCTTGAAGGCATCTACGCCTAGCGGTCCCAAACAGCCAACGGCGATGCTTTGCCAGAACATTCGCGGTAACGCATACCAAACCGCAAGACGCAAAAGCCCAGCCTCACGTCAGGGCTTCCGCAGCCGGAATATGCAAGAGAAAGGTATCCTGAGCGCTTCCTGGACACCCCAGGGCGGCAACTCTCTCATTCCGCGCTCTGCGATGCTCGGCTCGTCAAACCCATCCACCACGAATCCCGCTTCCTCAAATGCGCGCCAGTAGTCCCGCAATGGACGATGGAAGCTCAAGACCGGGTCCAGGTTTCCCCACACCCCGTAATACGGGCCTCGATGGAAGTATGTATCGACGCGATACGCGAACCGCTCCTCGCGACGAGGAGTGTCAGGCGCAGGCACCACCCACCCCGCCGGGCCGCTGGCAAAACACGGGTGGCTGAACACCGCAACGAAATGCCCTCCAGCCTTCAGGACACGAAACACGTGGGCCAGCGCTCCGGTATAGTCTCGGATGTCCATCAGAACGTAATTGCTCACAGCTTTGTCAAAGGTCGAGTCGCCCAGGAAATCCATTTCCGAAGCCGACCCGTGATGATAAGTAATTCCCAAAGGCTCCCGGCGTTCGCGGTCTGTCGCAATATCCAGCATGCCGCTGGCAATTTCGACGCCTGTCATTTTGGCGCCCGAGTTCGCGAGTTTGCGTGACAGGTATCCGTTGCCGCATCCCACATCCAACACATTCAGTGCGCCCACCTCTCCCAGCAGCGCCAACATGGGTTCGTCGCTCTGATAACGTCGATTCCGATCGCCATCGTCATCGTACAGGGAGTCCCAACGTTCCGCATTGGTGTTCCAGCTAGCCCGCACGTCATCGTCATCGACCTCGTGTTCCGGTCTCCAGAGTGTTCGCTTCTCTGGATAGCGAACTATGTACTCTTCCTTGGATATCGCCAGACGTGTCGCTGCGCGTTCGCCGTCGATGCTTATGGGATGTTCGCCGTCGAATTCTGCGCGGTCCAGCGTCGCAACCCATTGGCCTGACCATGGCGACCGGAGATTGAAGTGATACTGCCACGCCCAGAACTCGCCTGGCTCCTGTTGAACATCTGAAGCGCATTGAGAGCAGAAGAAATTGCGCCCAGAAGGGCAAAACGCAGTGCTCATAAAGTGCTTGGCGTTTCCGCACAGGGAGCAGACATACCGCCAATGCTTGGAACATCGAGGCGCCGAGGAGCCAAGGTCGAACCGTGCTGGGGAGTCGGTATATTCTGAATCTGTGGACTTGATCTCGTCGCAGTAATAGCAGTTCAATTGGCACAAACCTGAGTGGGAAATTCCAACCAGTGTATCATTAGGACTGCTCAGAATTGCCAGCTAACGATCGGAGGGGTCCAATAGCTGACTCTCTCTGACAATATCTTCTCGAAGTGTGGACCACCAGTCGATTAGGGATTTCGACTTCAATCTGCGTAACGAGGGTGCCAACCGCCGCCCGTCCAGGTCGTCGTCTCCAGAGGAACGATGCGCACCAACGCTCTTGGCTGGTTGCGTGTCTGCTCGAAATAAGCCCGGCCAGCTTCTTCCCCGATGTATCGGATTGCGCGGTCCGGAGAGACAGGCATCCACGCCGGATCGATAATCTCGGCGCTGGCTTTCATCAGGACTCTGGTGTACGGAGCCTCGTAGGTGTCGATACAAACCGACACCCGATGATTCTCTCGGATATTTGCCACCCACTGAGCCCGGGTCCTTCCAGCCACGGTGAACGATTCACCGTCGTAGTCGTACCAGACCGGCACGACATAGGGCCAACCGTCGGCGGTCAGCGTCGCCAGTTTCATCAGATGAGGTTGATTGGTCAGGAATGTCCGAAGTTCGTCGGTCGTCAATGGTGGCATCTGGATATTCTCCTCCCGGGTCCGGCGGTCATTTAATGGCTGTCATGCCTTCGGATGTCCAGTTCTGGGCCACGTCGATGCATCGCATGAAATCGACGTTGGAGTGGGAGCGCGCATACTGGATGAATCGCTCCAACACCATCATTTTCGCCAGCCGCCCGGTGTGTTGGGGATGCATCGTCAGGTTGAAAGCGCTGCCGTATTGATAGACGCCATCGAACTCCCATTCCCAAGCTTTGTAAACGTCTTGAGGAGTGTTCATGGCCCCGGCGCCGCGATTGAAGGCGTAGTAGTGAGCGTCATCCAGCGCCCAATCGACCGGCGCCTCCACCAGTTGACCGCCGGGTGTGTCCACGAAATATGGCGCGTCGTGGGCCATGAGACTGCTATCGTACACGAAGCCGCGCTGAGCGAGCAGCTCAAGGGTTTTGTCGGTCAACTCGAAGGATGGAGCACGATAACCCAGTGGTCGCTGGCCCGTGATCCCTTCCAGAATCCGGATGCCCTTGTCCATGACTTCTTCTTGTTGTTCGTCACTAAGCGTGGCTGGAGGCTCGTGCATATACCCGTGATGGCCTACCTCGTGTCCTCGATTGACCATATCAGCGACTACGGCCTCGTATCTCTCGGCGGTGTGACCAGGAACGAAGAATGTCGCCTTGATTTCATACCTGTCCAACAGATCAAGAATTCGATGGACGCCAACCTTCGGGCCAAATTCGGCCCTGGACATTACGGACGGCAGTTTTACAGCTTCGGGCGTCCGGCTGAGAACAGCAGAAATCCCGTCCAGATCGAAGGTCAACATCACCACGCACTTGGTTTCACCGGGCCACAGGCCAGCCATTTCACATACTCCTCATCCCGATTCAGATATCGTCGATATCAAGCAGACATTCAGTTATTTGGAGACCATCATCGTCGAAGAGGCTGGACCACGGGGTAACGGCGCCAGTTTGACGACGAGATGCTACGTTCCACTCAGTATGACTTACTGGGATTGTCCACGCCAATCTTCACGTACGGCTGGATGCTGTCTTTGTCGGCCATTTTGACCCACGAGCTTGTTCGGATTTTCCGACATCTTTGAGTTCGGTTAATCGCCGGCGGCAGGGGCCGTCTGCGCTTTGTCCTGACGACTGACGATTCGTTGCTCCGCTTGGCTCAACAACCGTTCAAGTCCGCGGATTTTGGGATTTGCCAACACGAGTCCGACGGCGAAGGTTGACACTGCCATCCCGCCAAGGGCGATTGCGATGGGCGCTCCGACTACTGTGGCGACGGCGCTCGCCTGCATACCCCCCATCGGCATCAGGCTGTAAGTCATGCCATAGAACCCCATCACCCTGCCCCGCATCTGGTCAGGCACTAGCATCTGGAGCGAACTCATTATCGAGATTCTGTACATGGAGTTGAAGATTCCGATGATGAACATCAGTGACATGGCGAGACAGAAGCTCTTGAACACCTCAGCCGTGAGAGCGAACACCGCGATCGACACGCCGCTCAGGACGGCCCCGCCTATCAACACCCAGACCTTGCCGTTCAGATTGGTGCGTGTCCCCATGAACACAGTGGTCGCCAGCGAGCTTGCTCCGCTTACGCTCAGCAGCATCCCGTAGGCTGTCGCTCCCCTTCCCAGGATTTCCTCAGCGAACACGGGCATCAGGATTACGTAGGCCATCCCGAAGAAACTGTTGAAGAATGTCAGAGCGATAAGCGACGAGAATATGGAGTTGTCTTTGATGAACTTGATGCCCTCCAGCATGTCCCGCCCCGTGCCTTTGGAGGCGCTGCGCTCGAAATGCGGGACCTTCAGCGTGGACATCACCAACACCATGATCGCAAAGCCAGAGCCTGCAACATAGAAGGACGCCGCAATGCCGGCGGTCGCGATAATCATTCCAGCGATCGCCGGAGCCACGATACGCGTGCCCTGCCAAATCGAGGAGTTCAACGCCACGGCGCTCATCATGACACTGCGGTCGATGAGGTGAGGGTAAAGCGCCTGACGCGCGGGCTGGTCAAAAGCGTTAACCGCTCCTGCGACGAAGGCGATGCCAAGCACGTGCCAGACTTCGACGACACTCGTCAACGTAAGAGTTGCCAAAAGGAAGATCAGCGAGGCGAGAAGCGTCTGAGTGACCATTATCAGCCGGCGATTGTCCAGCCTGTCGGCGAACACCCCGCCAAAGAGGTTTAGTAGTATCGCAGGCGCCGCGTTTGCAAGCCCAACATACCCCAGGAACA
>JASLRP010000432.1 GCA_030743915.1 SAR202 cluster bacterium
GATTGACCGGAGAGCCGGTGGTGTTGTGAAGTCGCAGCGGCCCGATGGACAGCATGAACTCCCAGCGATTGCGCTCCTTGCAAGCCTGCGCCAGCTCCTCCAGGTTGGCGTTGTCCAGAATCCACATGCCCATCGCCACGATACCGACCTGGTGTATCGGGTTGGTCAGGCTGGGATATCCGGTGGGCGAAACGTCGTTGCCCGTGTCGCTGCCCATCATGGCGATTCCACGCTCGTGGAACAGCGGCAGGCAGGCGGCCTGGCAGGCAGGCGAGCCATCGGTGGGCGGGAAGACAGGGCCTTCCGTATTTCGGCGGTGCAGGTTTCCGGTGCGCACCAGCAGAACGTCGCCCTCCTGAATCTTGAAGCCGCAACGTTCCTCGGCGGCCAGAATGTCTTCGGGCATGACGCCTTCGCCCCTCTCGATCCAGTGCGTGCCTCGAATCATCGGCGCGTCGACGAGAACTCCCCGTGTCACGATGCCGTTTTTGGCAAGCTCAATGGACTCCACGGTCGCTCCCATGCTCGTTGAAACAAGGTGCGCGGGCCTGCCGTTGTACATCTTGCCCTCCCAGAAAAAGTGGGCAAGGCTGTCAACGTGCGTGATGGCGTAACCGTGAAACACCATGCCGAAGAAATCTATCGACGCTTGGGAGGGACGGTTGCTCACCTTGTCTCCGCTGGCCCAGCCCTCGCCGCTCTCCAGCATATAGTGAAGTGGAGGCCGAGGAATGTCAGCTTCTTGTTCGTAGGTGACGGTCCGGGCGCACGACACGGTCGTGCCCTCCTGGACCAGTCCCACGGCCTGCTTGACCTTATCCTGGCTCAGGAAATTGAGAGTTCCCAACTGGTCGTCCTCGCCCCAACGCCCCCAGTTACTCAGTGAGTCGAAATATCCCAAGACCTCTTGTTCAGATGGCACGCTGGCGGGCATTGCTCCCCCTTATACATTTGAAAGGTTTTTCTTATGAATGTCTCGTCCAGGATAGTATATACAGGCAGTCAATACCTGACCTGTAAAGGTGGGATTTTCATTCGTGCCCATCGCCTCAATGCCGACGAAGACAGGTTACTGAAGAAAGGAGTTGTTGACCGCTACAAGAAACCGCTCCTGCGCATGAGTTCAGTGTATTCATCCGATACATTCAACCCTAGTACGCTGAACGTGAAATTTGGGATTTCCTGATGAGACTCGGTGATTCCAGTTGATCTTTGAAGTGTAGATCGAGCGCTTGAACTCGCAGGCATGTTGTTATAGAGTTGGCCAATGGTGCCCGATTGAAAAGCCCAATAGCATATGACGGAGGATGAGAGATGGTCCATTGCACATGTAGCGAGGCTGCGCTTGCGACAGCGGTAAAAACTCCCGCGCAAGCACGGCCATCCGAACAAACACTGGTGGAGATCGATAAGGTCCCACTGATAGGTGAAACCCCTCAAACCCTTCTGCAAAACTGGCTCACGCCAAATCCCCTCTTCTACGTACGCAATCATTTCGATACTCCTGAAATCGAAATGTCCTCCTGGCAGCTTTCTGTCGATGGATGCGTCTCCAAAACCGCTCAGTTTGACTTCAACAACATCAAGCGACTGCCCAAGTACACATCTACCGTGACCCTTGAGTGTGCCGGCAATAACCGCTCAGACCTTGACCCGCCTGCGCCCGGAAACCAGTTCCAGAACGGCGCGGTGAGCACGGCTGTGTGGGCCGGAGTCGCATTGAAGGACATCCTCAACGAAGTTGGAATTGGCCCAAACGCCCGCGAGGTGTTGTTCGAAGGCGCAGACACCGGAACGCCCGCGCCCGGCGAGTCCGAGATGCCATACCTCAGAAGCCTTCCCATCGACGTCGCCATGCACCCGGACATGCTGGTGGCATATGAGATGAATGGCGAAGAGCTTCCCATTGAGCATGGCTACCCCCTTCGATTGGTGATCCCCGGTTGGTACGGCATGGCCTCGGTAAAGTGGCTCACGGGAATCAAGGTAATCGACTACGAATATGAAGGCTTCTTCCAGACAGACAGGTACGTCATTGAGAATGACGACGGCGTTTGGGAGCAGATTAAAGAAATATCGATCAAATCGCTGATAAGCTCTCCAGCCGTCGGCGAGGAGCTTGCGAACCAACCGACGTGTGTCGCCGGTATGGCCTGGTCTGGCAATGCGCAGATCAAAGAGGTAGAGTTCAGCGCCGACGGAGGCCAGACCTGGCAGCCTGCGACCCTCACGGGCCCGTCAGAGCGTTACGCCTGGCAGCAGTGGCACATCTCCTGGACGCCCCCGATGGCAGGGCACTACACCCTGGCCTGCAGGGCCACGGACCAGTTGGGCAACATTCAGCCCATCGAGACAAGGTGGAACGAAGGGGGATACGTCGTCAACGGCGTGCGTCCCGTGTGCGTAATGGTGGCTGCTTAATCGAATTCGCGTGACAACCTTGCGGTTGCTAACACAAAATGACTGATGTAATTTATGGGGCAGGCAGTTCTCCTGCCCCATAAACCCCAGATCGAAACAGCGAGGCCCGCGACAATCAGTTTAGCCCAACAGACTCGCAATCACATTCGCAACACAGGCTCCCGCTATACGGCTGCGCTGGCATATCCAGACTTCCGCACCCTGTGGATAGGCAGCCTGTCGGCGGGCGCCGCATCGTGGGCGCTGATTGTTGCTCGTGGCTGGCTCGTGTATGACCTGTCGGACTCGTCGTTGTGGGTGGGTCTCGTGACCTTTGCGGCGATGATTCCCCGCGTGTTGATCACGCCGTTCACCGGGTATCTGGCGGATCGTTTTGACCGCCGCAAAGTCATGGCGATCATGTTTGCGCTGAACCTGGGCCACAACCTTGTTCTGGCCGTTGTGGTGCTGATGGGATGGGCGACGGTGTGGCACCTTATTGTGCTGTCCTTCGTCAACGGATCGGCTCGGGCGGCTCAGATGCCTGCCAGTCAGGCACTGATTCCCAACCTTGTGCCCAGGAAACTATTGCTGAACGCCATCGCGCTGAACCAGGCGACGATGAACGGATCTCGGCTTCTTGGGCCTCTGGCGATTCTGCCTCTGCTGGCGACAACCGGAGTTGGGACTGCGTTTCTGCTTTGTTCTATTTTTTACGCAATCAGTTTGACGCAAGCGCTCAGGGTCAAAACCTCGTCAACCGGCGAGATCGACCCGAATCGCAGTTTTGTCAGCAATATGCTGGAGGGCGTGCGGTACGTTTACCGGACACCTACGCTGAGAGCGATTGTCCTCATGGCGCTGTTCCATTGTGGCCTGACCATGTCATTCGAGTCTCTGCTCCCGGTGCTGTCCGCTCAGAGATTGGACGCTGAAGGCGCCGGATTCAGCGTGCTGATGATGGGCGTTGGCGCGGGAGCGATGGTTGCGGTCGTCGGAATCGCAGGCGTGCGCAGCGAGTCGCTTAAGGGCAAGCTGTTTCTTAATCTGGGCGTTCTTAGCGGGCTGACTCCGGCGGTTTTGGCGCTGTCCAGCGGTATGCCGATGGCGGTCAGCGCGTCGGTGGCAATGGGCGCTTCTCAAGCAGGGTTCATGACTCTGACCCACACGATGATTCAAGCGATTACGCTTGATAAAGTGCGCGGTCGCGTCGGGGCTGTGTACTCTGTGCATATTGGCGGTATGATGGCGTCGGCCAACCTGATGAACGGATTCTTGGCAGACTCGTTGGATGCCGCGATGCTGCTTCTGGTGGCTGGGGTTGGGTTCGTCATCGTGATGTTCGCAAGCTGGCAAGGCGTGACCCTTCGAGGCATCTACCGTCAGGGTCTCCAGGCCACCACGGCTGGAGCCGCTGATTAGAGGGCACAGTCAGGGCTGGGATCAGGTTTTCAGGCAACTGGAGGCGCCTGGCCCAAATTCAGAGCCAATAGGGACGAGGAGCCATGTCGAAAATCGCTGTTGAGAACGTGAATGTGATCACGGGACAGGGCGATGTCCTGACGGACGCAACTGTCCTAATTGACGATGACACCATCGAATGTGTTGAGACAGGCAAGGTCGAATTCGGGCGTGACGCGCGCACGATCATCGACGGCGCCGGTCAGTGGCTAATACCCGGGCTCATAAACTGCCACGATCACCTTTTCAACAAAGGGTTGCATGATCTGGCTGACTCCACGCCCTATGCGACCAGCGTCAAAACGTGGCGGTACGAAAAGTTTCTCAGCTCTCCGGGCAATCAGGCTCTGGAGTGCGCGAAGAACGCAATGATGGAGCTGCGTCAGGGCGTGACGACGGTGCGAGAGCTTGGCGGCCCCAATGTGCCGGACCAGATAAACCCTCCATTCACGAACGTGGATTTGCGAGACGCTATCGACGCTGGCTTCCCTGGCCCTCGAATCGTTGCATGTCGATTGATGGTGACGATGACGGGTGGCCATGGATATCCGGCGTATGGAATCCGCGAGGCAGACGGTCCGGGCGAGGTTCGCAGCGCTGTTCGAGAGCAGATCAAGGGCGGCGCTGATTGCATCAAGATTATGAGCAGCGCAGGCATGGCTGACTATCCACGTGAACATCCTGGCATCAACGAATACACGGTCGAAGAGCTTCGCGTAGCTGCCGAAGAAACCCACCGCCGCGAGCGAAAGATTACAACACATGCCATGTCTGATGTCGCGGTGAGAAACGCTATCGAGGCCGGAATCGATACGATTGAGCATGGATTCCTGATGGAACCTGACACCGTGATGATCATGCTAGAAAATAACGTGTCGTTTGTGCCGACGACGTCCGTGTGCCGAGGGGTGGCCACCTCTGGACGCTCAGGACTTGGAGATGTGATGAAGAATGCTTTCCCCCGCTACCAGGAAGCCATCCTCAAGGCAGTGTCAGAAGGGGTTGTTGTAGGCGTCGGCACCGACAGCCGATATATGATGATCGAAGAGATGGAATCGCTTGTGCAGATGGGCATGTCGCCGATGGATGTGATCACTTCCGCGACCAGCGCGGCGGCTGCGGTGTGTGGCTTACAGGGGTTGGGCGCCGTTGCAAGGGGTCACATCGCCGACCTTGTGCTGCTCGGGGATGACCCGACCAAGAACATTCGCAAAGCATTCAAGGACGTGCGTTTTGTCATGAGGAGTGGCAAGGTGATGGCTTCCTCAATGCAGCAGTTGAGCGCTGAACTACAAATCTCGTGACAAGGCGCCAGGATTTCGGATGATGAATGGCTCCGTGTCAATCTGTCGCTAAGACTGAATGAAAACCTTTCACTGGTTTGCTCAATCTCGAAAATGGCGCAGGGACGAATCACAGGTCAGCCAGGCGCTTTCCAGCCGATTCGAACTCCCAGAAACGTAAAGCCTGTGAATCTTCGATCACAGCTATTGCAGATGTAATATCTGATCAGGAAATTCGCTCGAGTCCTCTTGAACGGCCCTCTAGAACTGCACCATCGACAGGACCTGTCAAACCCAATACGCATCTCAGACCCCCCGCGACAATTCTCGCCGTGACTGCATCGGAACTTGCTCTCACCATTCGCATACCTGCGAACGCCAATGGTTGAGTTCAAAGACCACACCCGATCCAGCCGCTTCCCTCAGTATACTGCCTACCCCATCATTGTGACAGATTTGATGTACAAAAGCGCAGATCGTCGCAACTACCAATGTGAAACACCTCGATTGAAAAATCAATGCCGAAGCAAATTGCCAGTATCCTTCTTCAGCCCGGTCTCAAGACGCGCTGGTTGGGCCATTCCCCTCTCGACATCCGGACATTCCATGCGCCACGGTTCCCATAATTTGGTATAGACTCGTTATGCAAGGGATGATCAAGCAAGGCGAACCCATCGCTATCTAGCGGGAGGCAGTCATGGATTTCGAAGACATCCGTCCATTTCTGGAGAACAACCATCAGTCAGTTGTGACCACATTTCAGCCCAACGGCGCGGCGCAGGCCAGCATCGTCGTCAGTGGCGCTTACGAAGGGACCGCGGCTTTCGTTTCGATTCGCGGGAGTTCGGCCAAAATCCGAAACCTGCGCCGCGACGCGCGATGCACCGTGTTGAATGTAACCGAGGGATGGCGCAGTTACGCCGTGGTCGAGGGCACAGCGCAACTCTTCGACCAGGAAAACACAGACTCCGAACAATTGCGGGTGTTGCGGCGGTCTGTTTACAGCGCCTGCGGAGGCGGGGAGCATCCAGACTGGGAGGAATACGACCAGGTGATGCGCCAGCAGAACGCCGTCGTGGTATTGGTGCAGCCCGAACGAATCTATGGGCTGCTCAGATAGCGCCGGGGATTCATTGGGCATCAATCGCTTGACCAATGTCCTCTGCCCTGTCATCCTGAGCGATGCGCGTAGCGCTGTCTCTCCGCCGGATTTTTCGCCACGCATCGCAGCATCCAATTTCACGCCATCGAGAGGACGGATAACATGACCTCCAATTTGAACAGTCTCGTGCCAAACCAAGAACCCCAGAAGCTGGCTGGCGACCTCCAATTCACCGAGGGGCCTCTGTGGCACCCGGATGGCTACCTGCTGTTCAGCGACATTCCGTCCAACGAGATCAAAAAGTACACTCCAGGCGGGAGCGTCGAGACTCACCTGACGCCCAGCCGAAACTCCAACGGCCTGACCTTCGACCGCGATGGCGTGTTGGTCGCCTGCGAGCATACAGGTCGTCAGGTGTCCCGGCAGGCCGCGAACGGACAGATGGAGCCAGTGGCGACCCATTACGACGGCAAGCGACTGAACAGCCCCAACGATGTGGTTGTCCACTCCAGCGGCCGCATATTCTTCACCGACCCGCCCTATGGCATCCAGCCGGAAGAGGCCGAGATCGGATTCAACGGCGTCTATCGCATCGACGCTGACGGCAGCGTGACGATGCTGGAGTCGGATTTCGGGAGACCCAACGGCCTCGCCTTCTCTCCTGACGAGTCTATCCTGTACGTGGACGACACCGAGCGTCGCAACGTCCGGGCTTTCGACGTTGGGTCGGACTTCTCGCTATCCAACGATCGAGTGTTCATCGACATGGACACGCCTCCAGCGGGAAGCCCCGACGGCATGAAGGTGGACACCGAAGGCAACCTCTACGTCACCGGAGCGGGCGGAGTGTGGGTCATCGGGCCGGACGCCTCTCACATTGGAACCATCGAGTTCCCAGAGCTTCCGGCAAACGTGGCCTTCGGTGGGGACGATTACAAAACCCTGTTCGTCACGGCCCGAACGGGCCTGTATAGCGTGCAGGTCAACGTCGCTGGGATCAAACCGTAGCCGATAAATCACCATGCGCATCAACATATGAGATTGGATCATCATGGAACACAACTTTTCTCCAACCACCTACTACGCGACGATAGGCTCCCACGAGCCCGCGCTGAATGTCGCCAGTGGAGACACGATAGTCACAACCACCATTGACGCCGGAGGCTGGCACGCCAATGGCGATTTCATCGGGCCTCGTGGCAATCCTCAGACCGGGCCTATCTCCGTCGAGGGCGCAGAGCCGGGCGACACTCTGAAAGTGAAGTTCGAGAAAATCTGGCCCAATCGACCGCATGGGTTTTGCTCTCGTCGCATTGCTCCCCATGTGCTGGAGCCTGGAGACCCGAACACTGTGGAGCCGTTGGAGCGGCTCCAGTTCAGGCTCGATTTCGAAAACAGCACCGCGACCGTGGAAGACGGCCCATCTTCGATGTCCGATCTGACGGTGCCCATTCAACCGATGCTGGGATGCTTCGGCGTCGCGCCAGCCAGAGGCCAGGCCATATCCACCGCAACTTCAGGGCCATACGGCGGAAACATGGACTACAAAGGCTTCGCCCCTGGAGTCACTGCCTACTTGCCCGTCTTCGTGGAGGGAGCGCTGTTCCATCTGGGCGACGGCCACGCGTGGCAGGCCGATGGCGAAATCCTGGGCACAGGCATCGAGATTTCGATGGACGTCACGCTGACTCTGGAGGTTATCAAAGGCAAGGAGATCGGCTGGCCTCGCGGCGAGAACGACGATTATATATTCACCGCAGGCAACGCCCGACCACTGGATCAGGCGACACAGCACGCCTCATCAGAAATGATTCGCTGGCTTCAGTCTGACTACGGCCTGGACGCGGAGGAGGCGAATTTCCTCCTGGGCATGCACGTAGAATACGATGTCGGCAACATCTTCGATCCGGCGTTCACGATGGTCTGCAAACTCTCGAAGAGCGTTCTGCCCAACTGACGGTGTTCAGGTCGCTATACTGAGCCTGAGCGAAGTATTTGGTCGTGGCAGGAGTCGTTGCCTTACTGGCGCCAGATTCTCCACCTCCGTTCAGAATGGCGAGTTCTATAAAGCTCCGATCTGCCGCAGAAGGCCGAGGTCGTCGCGTTGCACCCATTCCTCGGCGATCAGCCCGCTTTCCATTCGGGATATCGCCATTCCTGTTGACGTGACGACGGCTCCGGTGGGCGGAACATCCATCCACTCTCCCAGGTGAGTTCCGGTCATTATCCAGCGACGAGTGACGAACTCGCCGCTGGCCGACGGGATGATCCACACGTCGAAGTGAAAATCCGGGAACGCGGTTTTCAGGTTCGTGATCTGGGCTTTGACGGCTTCGATGCCTACAACCCCGTTTGGAAGAATCGAGTCCCGCCTGACGTGGTTCGGCGCTAGAAGTTCGTAGGCCACATCGAGGTTCCCCTGATTCCATACCTCTTCGACGTACCGCGCAACCAACTCTTCGGCGGACATGTCTGTATGCCCCATAACGGCTCCTTTGGGATGATTTCGAAATGCACGTTGATGGAATTCTACCTCTCGCAACGCGAGAGCGCAGGCCATTTTGCTGGGAATATGTCAGGCAAGTTGCCACTGAATTGTCGTAGTATCTGTGCGCCCCAAAACTTGAACTGACCGCCAGGCAGCGCACCTATCGAGTGAATATATCTGAAAAGCTACATGCCGCAGCATACCCGTTCAGCATGTTGCGCCAGCGCAACCTCGGCCTGGTCTGGTCGTCGGTCATGCTGGGCGGAATGGGCGCTCAGATGGAAATGGTCGTGATGGCGTGGTTCGTGCTGAACCTCACCAACTCTCCGTTCCTTGTCGGGTTGGCAGGCTCGGCGCGGTTGGCGGCCAACATACTGGCCCTGTTTGCCGGAGCCATCGCGGACCGACTGCCCCGCCACCTGTTATTGGCCGGGGTTGGGTTCGCTATGGGTTCGCTGGCGTGTGTCCTCCTGATTCTGCTGCTGACCGACACGCTGGAGGTGTGGCACATCTTCGTCTTGACCTTCTCCAGCGGGCTGGCTCGAATATTCCAGATGCCTGCCGGACAGTCGCTGGCGGCAGACAGCGTCCCCCAAGACCGCATCTCCACCAGTGTCGCCCTCATCAACAGCGGGATGAACCTCAACCTGGTCACAGGGCCGCTGATCGGAGGGATACTGTTCGAGACGTTTGGTCCAGAGGGCGCATACGCGTTGATAGCCGCGTTGCACCTGTCCGCCGGTGTTTCCGCGCTGTTCATCCGCGTGGCAAGCCTGACCGAACAGACGCGAGAGTCTGTGTGGCGGCTGGTGCTGGGAGGATTGAAGTACGTAAGAGTCCAGCAGGCGCTGTGGGCGGGACTGCTGGTGGCGGCCATAATCAACCTCACGGGATTTCCGTTCCACTCCACGCTGATGCCCATATTTGCACGGGACGTTCTGGGCGTTGATGCCCGAGGGCTGGGACTGCTGATATCCGCTTTCGGCATTGGCGCTCTGGTTGGCTCCTTTGCGCTGGCATCGGTGCAAAATCTGAAGCGGCCTGGCCGGTCGCTGATCGTCGCGGTGATTGCCTGGCACGCCATGATGGTGGTGTTCTCGACATCGACCTCCTTCCCAATCTCCATCGCCATCCTGCTGGTGGCGGGAATGGCGTTTTCGGCCACCCTCGTGCTGATTCTTACCGTCCTGCTGGGCACTGCCCGTCCGGAGTTCAGGGGGCGAATCATGGGACTGCGGGTGCTGGCGATCTACGCCCACACCTTCGGAAGCCTGAGTTCAGGAGGAATGGCCGGATTGTGGGGAGCGCCGGTGGCGGCCAGCGTCAACGCCGTCTGGGGCGTTACTATGATCAGCCTGCTCGCCTTCATCGCGCCTAAACTGCGCCAGTCGTAATTGT
>JASLRP010000433.1 GCA_030743915.1 SAR202 cluster bacterium
CATGCCCAAGACTCAACTTCCTCTAACTCGATAGGACTTCTCCACTCATATCGATCGCTGTCCTCGCCAGACATGACCGCCTCCTTGACATATAATCTGGCAGTCTATTCTACATTGTTAAAGTGCGGCTGTAGTACTAGCGAATAATCGGAGCTTCGATGTCCACAGGCTTGCCGAAATCAGATAGCTTGATGGACAGCGCGATTGTTCCTGCGCCTCCCAAGCCGACGTCGTCCACAGGCAGACCCATCGCATCCAGAGCTACGTCGGCTTGCACCGATATTTCTCGAAGCAACAGGTCATCAACGCCGATCCATATTGTGGCTTCGGACTCCTGGGTTGCTTCATCCAACGTGCTGAATCTGGCTGTGCCTGTCAGCGTGTGAACATTCCGACCATCGCGGAACTCGTTCGGCAGAAATCGGGAATCGGCCAACGGTGGTTCCCCGCCCAGAGAGAAATCCGCAGGGTTGGGTATGCCCAAAGCGCCACCTTCTGAAACCTCCCACGCTCCAGACTCCGGGTTTGTCGTGTATGTCATGTCACCGATGGTAATAATCTCCATCTCCAACGCGAACACAACCACCGACAGGGAAACCAGTCCGTGGCTCTTATCAGGAACCTCCACGTCGCCGACGTAACTCAGCGGCACTTCAATCGCCGCCTGCCCGGACGACACGGAGAAAGTTCCTGTGACTTCGAAGTGGAACGAGCCAACATTGGACATCGCCTCGGACGATTTTAACAGCAAGTCTTCTGCGTGAATTCCAACCGACACAACAGAATTACCGATTGAAGGCGTATACCCACTGATGGGTGGAGTCGTTGGTGTTGGCGGCACAGGTGTCGGGGTTGGCGGCACCGGCGTTGGTGTCGGCGGCACGGGGGTCGGGGTCACAGTGGGCAAAGGAGTGGGGATCGGAGTTGGCACAGGTTCGCTGCCTCCGCACCCAACAGCCAGGGCCATCACAAGCGCAATGAGGCCCAGAACCACGTTACTCGATCGTTTTCGGCTCAGAATTTCGATTCTCCTCCGAGAGGTCCTGTCAATGGATCGGCACGGGATTCGCCATATGTCTTCCCACGATCTTATTATTGCAAAGAATCCAGCCGCATGCTTGGCAATTTCTCTTACCGATCGCAATCATGTTCATCGCCGATTGGCTGTGCGATGCTATACTGAGCGGGCTTTCAATTTTGCGCAGATGATTCGACGCTCCAATTCCAAAGGCGGAACCTTTGATAAAAGCCATCGTATTCGACTTCGACGGTGTAATCATCGACACCGAAACTCCCCTTTTTGCTTCATGGCAAGAGATATTCTCCACGTACAACGCCCACCTGGAAGTTTCGATTTGGACCAAGACGATAGGCACTGCCATACATTTCGACTTCTGTCAGCATCTGGAGGATATCACCGGCATGGCGTTCGACCGTGACAAACTCACCACACAACGCAGGCAGCGATACCTTGATCTGGTCGATGCAGAACCATTGTTGCCTGGAGTGGCTGAATACATCGAATCTGCTGAAAGGCACGGCCTCAGCCTGGGTGTAGCGTCTAGTTCAGACGAAAAATGGATAGTCGGCCATCTGACCGAGCGCGGGTTGTTAGCGAGATTCGACGCCGTCAAATCCAGGGACCATGTGGAGAAAGCCAAGCCTGAACCTGACCTGTTCCTGGCGGCAGTGGAGGCTCTGGGAGTCCGTCCCGAAGAAGCCATCGCCATTGAGGACTCGGCCAACGGTGTCACCGCGGCTAAACGGGCAGGATTGTACACAGTCGCAGTGCCTAATCCAATGACCAGAGACCTGGAATTGGACCATGCGGATCGAATAATCGACTCGTTGGCCGACACTCCCCTGCCCCAACTCCTTCAACAGGCCAACGACCTGTGAATCAGGTCCCAAATCTTGACCAAGAATTGACCTTGATATAGACTCGATTCGCTTGAATAAATCCCTTGTAGTTTCGCGGAAATGCGTTGAACCATTTCCTTGCTGTGGAGGCCGTAGATGAACCTGTTGGTCGTGTCCGGGGGAAGACACCCTTACGAAGAAAGCACACCAATTCTGATGGAATTCCTGAAACTGAACGGGCATGAAGCGCAGGAGACCGAGGACCCCAGCGTCCTGGTCACGGACGCGATGAGGGACTACGACGCGCTGGTGTTCAACACCCGACGCGAACAGGAAATTACCCTTGCCCAGGACCAGCAGGTCGCTCTGACCCAGTTCGTGGGCGGAGGGAAGGGCTTCGTATGCCTCCACATTTCAGGGTGTCGGCCCGAAAGCTGGCCCGAGTACCACGATGTGACTGGCGGAGGTTGGATTTCCGGCGAAAGCTGCCACCCTCCTTACGGCCAGTTCGGTGTCAAGGTTAGCGACTCCGACCATCCCTGCGCCCAGGGGATTGAGGACTTCGTCACCAACGATGAACTGTACATTCAGCTTGGTTGGAGACCGGGGAACGACGTGTTCCTGACCGCCGAGCTCGAAGAAGGAACGCACGTGTTCGCCGGACGCTCGATGTCCATGGCCGGCGGGACGTACCCGATGGCGTGGACTCGAAAATACGGCAACGGCAAGGTTTTCAAGACCACGCTGGGACACAACGGGCTCAGCTTCCAGAACGAGCAATTTCAGAAACTGGTCCTAAACGGGGTCAACTGGGCAACCAGCGCTGATTAGTCGGCGTCGGTCCGCTGAAAACCCGCCGATTTCGGAGCGAACAACCACTCCTGGTCCCTCGCCGGCGACTGGAGCCAGCCTTTAACGAATTCCTGGCCTCGCTTGGGGAACTCGACGCCCAGGCCATCGGCGAGTCTGGTCATGAAGTTGTACAGGCACGCGACCAGTGTGATAGACAGAATATTCTCGTCGGAAAACCCGACTTCGCGTAGTCCTGCCACGTTCGTCTCATTCATCGAGGACGGCTCCCTCGTGAGTTGCGCGACATAATCCAGCATTGTTCGGGTCTGGTGGTCGATGTCCGCCTGGGTGTAGTCGTGCATCATGTGGCTTGCCAGCGCTGGATCATTCGAGTGTTGACGGAGGAACCCTCCGTGAGCCAGCGTTCAAAAGTGGCACTTGTTGATGGCCGACACCGTGGAGGCTATCGACTCCTCCTGCACTCGGGTCAGCGTGGAGCCGCCGAACATCAGCGCCGCGTTCAAACTCTGCACCGCCTGCATCGCTTTCGGATTGATCGACATCACCTTGATGATATTGGCCACATTGATTTCTTCTTCTCGAATCCAAGCCATCGCCTTCTCCTCCCGTCGTTCCGGCAATTAATAGCCGGCACTCTAACACAATTCAACTGAATCAGTGAATCGGCCAAAAGTGATGTCCGATCACGCCTGATCAGAGGCAAAGCGCCTTGCATGGGGTTGAGGCATTTGCTATATTAATCGGGCTCTCCCCTGGTTCGTGTGGGGCTGTAGCTCATCTGGGAGAGCGCTTCAATGGCATTGAAGAGGTAGGGGGTTCGAGTCCCCCCAGCTCCACCAAAGGTTACAACAGGCAGACTTCGACCTTTTCTGTTACGTTGCCATCAGGCGGCACCGGCAACCGGTAGTCCAGGGTCACCCGCGTCCCATCGAGTTCGATTCGACTGACGAGCGACCGTATCATCGCTTTCATCTCGGGTAGTTCTGCCTCTTCAAGCCCATCCATCAGCGTTCCGGCAAAGGCCTTCACCATCCCTGCATCGAGTTGCCGGATGTTGTGAGTGGCAAGCTTCGATTCCAGCCTTTGTCGAGTTACTTTCAACTGATCTTGCATCGCCCGCAACTCTTTGATCCTGGGCGCCAGATCGTCGATGTCCAGTTTGCCCGTCTCCAGCGCAACGTAGAGTTTCGACAGACGCCCGCTGGCGTCATCCATCCCCTTCTTTACCGAATCTATGCGACTGACCAACAGATCCGTTGAACCTCGGAGTTCTTCGTTGGCCTGGCTCACGAGCTTCTCCAGATTTCCTTAGCTCATGATCCTGCGCCTGAGTTGGTCCAATACCGCTTCGCATCACAAGCAAACCTTCCTTGCTTTGTGGCGCGGGAGCAGGTGTAGTAGTGGTGCTTTCCAGA
>JASLRP010000434.1 GCA_030743915.1 SAR202 cluster bacterium
GAGGTCCAATTCCAACGATCGGGTGGCTACTATCACCCTATCGGAGATGGACAGGTGATGCTTCGCTATGATTCAAACGACAGGTTAATTGGGTTCGCTATTGAAGGGCTCAGCGATCTGGAGGACGAAATTTCTGTTGAATTGATCGAAAGAACTGGTGAGGAAACACTGTCAGACGACTGAAGGCTCACGCCTGGGTTATCACGACGTTGGGTAGCTCCAGCATTAGCTCCTCGATCACCAGCCGCGGGTTCACGTTGCGTTGCAGCAAGTCGATTGCGCGCTGGACGGCTTTGACCGTGGCCGCTGCCTGTGATGTTCGCAATGCTTCAGCCGTGGATTTCAGCGCTGCCGAACGCGAGACGTTCCATACCAGTTCTGGTTTGCCTTCTGAGATAACCATCACATCCCGCCACCATCCCAGCCACAGGTCCAACTCCTCCAGAACTTCGGCCCTGCCCTGGGTGAAGCGACGAGCCAACTGCTCGGCATACTCAAACCGGCCCTCCAGGTTGGAGCTTACAGTCTGCTCCACGGTGTCGAGTCGGTCCGAAATGGCCTGAAGCATCTCCGGTTCCTGAGTCGCTTGAATTGCCCATCCCATGCGACCGCCAGACAGTCGCGCGACCTCCTCCGCCAGTTGACGGTCTGTGGTGTACAACCTATAGAGATGGTCCGCGATGATCTCTGCGCCGATGGGCCTGAGATCAATCCTGCGACATCTTGAGAGTATTGTCGGCAGCACATCGCCCGCGTTAGACGCCAACAGGATTATCACGACCTGGTCGGGCGGCTCCTCCAGAGTTTTCAGCAGACTGTTAGCCGCTTCTTCTCGGAGCTTTTCCACTCCATCGAAAATGACAACGCGATGCCGCCCTTCATACGGTTTCAAACTCACGTCGCGTTGCACATCACGCACCTGTTCAATAGAAATGACAGTCCTGAGACGCCCGGTGTCGCTGTCCATCTCCAGACCGATGACGCGAACGTCGGGGTGGAGGTCGTCTGTCACGCGACGGCACTGGCCGCACACACCACAGGGCGGAACGTCTCCCACGCAGTTCAGCGCCCGCGCCATATCCATTGCCAGGGACATTTTGCCCACCCTGGACGACCCGGTGATCAGGAAAGCGTGGGACATCCGGTTGTCGGTCAGCGCCTGGGATAGAGCGTGGACGGCCTTGTCGTGGCCTACCGTCTTCCACACGACGCTACTCGTACCTCAATGCCTGTGCGGGGTAGATTCGCGACGCCTGACGCGCAGGCAGGAATGTGGTCAGCAATGAGAATGCGTACGCCAACGACACGATCAGGCCAATTTGGAACCACGGCATCGAGAATCTCAAGCCCGGCACATTTTCAGCGATGAAAGTGACCAGATTGAAAGCCAACAGGGTGCCGAGACCAACGCCCAGGAAGATACCCAGCAAAGCGATGAAGGATGACTCCATCAGGAAACTTGCCAGCACCATGGAACGTCGATAACCGATTGCGCGAAGAACGCCGATCTGCTGGCGGCGCTCGACCACAGAACGCAGACTGATCACGCCCAGAGCCGCGATGCCGACCAACAAGCCCGACGCCATGAACCCCTGCAAAAGGTTGTTGAGGGCCACATTGGCCTGACGTTGCTCTTCAAGCTCATCCGCCAGGACCTGGGTCTCCATTCCGTTCGCCAGGAAGGCCGCTTCCAAGTCATCAGCCGAAGTTCCTGCGTCAACACCCTCTTCCAGGCGGAACCGATAGGTCGTTAGTGGCAAAACATCCGGCGAGATTTCGTCCAGCGTTGCCTTGTCAAACATTATGACGCCGAATTGATCGGACACCAGGTCCAGCACCGCGATTATTGTGATCTTTGCCACCGTCCCGCTTCGGGGTTCACGGATTTCGATCTCCGTAGGCGGCATCTCGTCATCTTCGATGAAAAAGCCTTCCATCTTGAACTGAGGCCCGCCAATGATAAATCCTCCTCCGCCCCTCGATGGCACACCGATGCTGTCAATCACGCCCAGAGTCGGGTCCTCGCGCAGAGCCTTCCATATCTCCTCTTGTGTCTCCCCATACTCCTTTGCTGTCAGAGCGAAACCGTGTCCAGTAGTCTCCAGGTAATCCAAAGTGGCTCCCCGGACCGTGTAGGACTTCCATTCCTGCTCTTCTGCGTCAATCTGACGAGCTTCTATTGGCAGGGTTGTGTAGCCGCCGACGGCGCTGATGTTCGTGGCCTCGGCCCCAAGCAATTCAGGCAGATCGGCCTCAATATCCTCAATCGGGTTGTTATAACTGACCGTCGCGACGATATCCCAATCGCCCGTGACCGAGTCAACATCCTCAAGGACGGTGGCGAACGAGCTGGTGAGCGAAGACATTACGATGAGCGTAAATATCACCAGGGCCAGCATTGCCAACGTGAGTCCGGTGCGGAGCCGCGAGTTCAAGGGATAAGCGATGGCGGTCTTGAGCGATGGCCTGATTTTGGATACCCGTCCAAACACCGCCGTGAGCGCGTTGGTGATGAGGTCAGCGTTGTAGATGACGACCCAGACCGCCGCCGCCACCATGCAGATGCCGGAGATAAAGAACATCTCGATGCTGGACTCCAGGTCCGGCACAATCCAGTCCAACGAGTCGAATGGCACGCCCCAGTACAGGATCAACGTCAGGCCGATGAACGTATAAACGTTCCGGTCCTCAGAGTCGGTCACATTCAGTTCCCGACGCATCGCCACCTGCCTGATCAGCTCGAAAACCGCCACGGCTACTGCCAGCGTGATTGTGAACAGATTGCCCAACGAGATTCCGACGACCAGCCAGAACACGCCGACGGCGGAGATGACCGCAGCCGTGAAGTTGGCCTGTTGGCGCGCATCCCAGTGTCGGCTGGAGAATAGTTTGCGAATCATCAGTCCGGCACCAATGGTTGCCAGCGTGATCCCGATAGCAAACGGCGCTGCCTGCGTATAATACAAACCCACAACGGCCAACAACACGCCCAGTATGAAAGTCAGCCACCCAGCGGCCAGTCCTGGCATCGAAGCCCTGACAATCGCAATTATGATGTCCACGATCCACACTGGTGGAAATCCTCTAGCCACTACAAGAACAAGGTTTCCGGCAAAGGCCCCCACACGCCCGTGGCGCAACGCCCGGAACGCTCGGACTAGATATATGAATGGCCGCCCCAATGCTCTGAGGACAATCCCTAAACGGGGCTCGTGCTTCGAAGTCGCGAAGGTCTCGGGCAAGTCACGAATGGCCGACACGATGTTCAATCGGCTGGCCCGGTACGAAGAGATGAATACCGTGATGAAGGTCAGCACAACGCCTATGCAGTACGACACCACGAAGCTCTGCCATCGATACTGGCGGACCAACTCGAAGCCATCGTCATCGGAGGCAAAAATGCTTGCCATGATGGTGACAAGAACCAGCCCAACCACGATGCCCAGCAGAGCGCCCACAAGCGCAGACATCAGGTCGTACGCCAACCCTTCATAGACGAATGACTGGATGAGATGACCGCGTCTCATGCCCACGGCGCGGGCGATGCCCATTTCGGGCTTGCGTTCGGCGGCCAGCATGACGAATATCAGGAATATAAGCATCACTCCGGCCATCATCGAGAACAGGCCGAACACGATGAATATCGACATGATGCCGCTGGCTATATTGTTGGCCAGGTCCAGAAGGTCGGCCTTGATGTCCTGCACGGTCAGGATTCGCAGACGCAGGAACCGCTCGAAAATTCCGGCGAATTTTTCCTCGTCGTCCAGGGATTCCACGGCCAGGAGTAATTGAGCCGCAACCTGGTCGTCTGCCATCAGAGACACCAGCCGAGTGTCCAGACCGTCAGCCGTCAGAAGGTCTGCGATTTCCAGAACGTCTGCCTTCTGGGACTCGGATAGGCGTTCGGTGCGGTCTCGAAGCGCCGAGATTATCGCCGGATCGTTGAGCAGATCTTTTAGCTCCTGGGCGACCTCGTTATCCGTCAGCAACGAGCGAAGCTCCTCGGTGACTTCCTCGCTCAGTTTGGCGCCATCTTCTGACCCTCCGGTGTTGGAGACGACAACGCTGTTTATCTGATCGGGTTTATCGAAAATTGCCTGGGCCTGATCCAATGACACCAACGTCGTCTCGTCATCCCCTGCTATTCCGCCTCCCTCAACGATGTCGGCCACCCTCAGCATCATATTGCCAGTCTGAAGGAACAATTCGATCTCGTCGCCAACAGCGGCGTCCAACTCCTCGGCGGCGGTCCTGTTCAAAAAAACATCGCTGCCGGCCAGAGCCAGAGAGTTGGCAGTGGAGCCGTCGATAGCGGTCAGCGGGCCGAACACACCGACATTCCCCGTGTCAAACGCGGCGATGTTCATCAGACCGACGCTCTTTTTGTTGCCCGGATGGGCAAAGGGAGCGCGCTCGGCGATCATGGGCATCATGCCGTCAATTGCGTCAAAACCAGACAATTCAGCGCGCAGAGTCTCGAAGCGTTCCTCAGGGAAGTATGGGCTGCTTCCCGTGAGACCAAGGCTGGCGCCCTGGTTGGCTGTCAAAATCTCATCTATCTGCTCCAAGCCGGAGACCACCTCATTTCGGATACTGTGACTGAGAGTGTCTCCGGTGCCGAGCGCCGAGGATATGATCAGCGTGCTGAGCATCAACCCCACGACGATCAATGCGGTCTGGGCCGGACGTCGGGGGATGTTCCGAAGGCCTATCTTGAAGATGATCCGGTTCAGTAGGGCGAGAAACCCCACGGCCAGGATAATCAGGCCAAAACCGACGGCCACCGCCACCACAATATAGGTCATGTCCAGGCCGAATATTTCTTGCAAGCCAGCCTACTTTCTTAGCTGTCAGCCGTCAGCTTTCAGCCGTGATACTTGTCATTTCGAGCGGGCGCGAAAATTCAGATGTTTCGCAAGTGACGACACCCAGAGCATGTCCGGGCGCTTGCCTTCTCTAATCCTAGCGCCAATACGCGACTCAAGCCTATCCAAAACCGGACTAATGTAGGGCATCCGATTTTCCATCGAGTCATCAGATAGCGGCCCCATGTTATCAAATGATTCGATGTCATGGATTCAGGCGTCGCGACTAACCACGCTGTCACCAAAGCGTTTTATAGAATAAGAAGGTGCACAACGATCCTGTCAAATGTGGAAGCTTCCAAAATGAATTCAATAGCGACGAGATTTCTGTATATAATGTAGTGGAACCCTCTCCAATCCGTCCGATGGAGTTTTCCGTATCTCCATCAGTGGCGTGGCTCGCGCTCCGGTTCGTTCCACAAAGCCATACCCTGCGCCATCGACATTATCAGTTTTCTCTCCGGTCTGAGCGAAAGGAAACCGAATGAGACAACCCAATTACGGCAAGGACACTGGTCTGACCCTGCGCATAATGTTCACCATGTTCATGCTTGGAATTGTGTGGGTCGTGTTCATGGGCCTGCTTTTCTGGGCCGGAATTCCGTGGTTTTTCATAATGGGATTCGCCGTGGTTGGCGTTCTGTTCCAGTATTTCTCCTCTGAGAAAATCGTCCTGATGACCACAGGAGCCAGAGAGGTAAGCCCTGAAGAGGAGCCCTGGCTGCACTCTACCGTTGAGCGTCTGGCCCAGATGGCCGACATGCCCAAACCCGGGAAGATCGCCATCATGGAAACTCACGTGCCCAACGCCTTCGCGACGGGCCGAAGTCCGAACCACGCCATCGTCGCTGTGTCTCGCGGGCTGCTCAGTCGGTTGGACCAGCGCGAGATCGAGGCGGTGCTGGGACACGAGCTTACACATGTGAAGAATCGAGATGTGGCCGTCATGACCTGGGCCAGCCTGATCGTCATCGCGGCGGGCTACCTGCTTCAGATGATGTTCTGGATGAGCCTGTTTGGCGGCTTCGGAGGCAGGGACAGGCGCGAGGGCGGCGGCAACATGATGATGATCATGCTGGCGGTGTACGTCGGCACGTGGGCCATCTATCTGATAGCTCAGGTCCTGATAATGGCCCTGTCCAGGTATCGAGAGTTCGCGGCGGACCGGGGAGGAGCAATGCTGACCGGTGCGCCGATGCAGTTGGCGTCTGCGCTGTCCAAGATCAGCAACGACATGTACCGTATACCCGAGCAGGACCTGCGTAACGTCGAGCACGCAAACGCTTTCATGTTCGTTCCGGCCCTCAAGGGCAACAACGTTGCGAAGCTGCTCTCCAGTCACCCCACGACGGAAAAACGTATCGAAAAGCTCCAGGAAATGCAGAGAGAGATGGATAGAGGCTTCCCTTACAGAGCGTAATGGGAAACGAAATAGAGGCAACACGCATTGGGATTCTTCACCGGCCTGTTTGGCCGAACCAAGATAAAGAACGCAGACAGAGAGAAATTCTTCTCCATCATCGGGGCCGCCTTCGACCTTCAGGGAAGCGCCAACATCCGAATGTTGGGCAAGGCAGGGATCGTGATGAACCCTGCGGAGTCACAGTACTTCGATAAGCTTAACTCGGAGATTCGGTCCCTGATGAACATCAGCGGCAAATCAACAGGAGCGCGGCACGAGATCATTGACGACGAGTTCGGCACCCGCTGGGTCGTGCTGGACGACCAAGATTTCGAGGATCTCGTAACCACGCTGCATCTGATTGGCGAAACGGTGGCAGATCACGGGTTCGGAGACCGACTTCTGGCGTCGGTGTTCGCCTTCGAATTCGAGCGACAAGAGGTTTACTGGATATACAACTACAAGACCGGCAAGTTCTACCCCTTCGTCACCAGCGGACCTCGTCAGCGGGACAACGCCACCGAGATGCGCCTGGGCGAACTCATGAAGGAGCAGAAGCTGCCAGTCGAGCGCAAACTGGAAAACTGGTACGCCCTGTGGGGCATTCCGTTTTAACCTGCTCCGGAAAACACTTCGATACAACGAATAAGGGGCGGGTTTCGATCCGCCCCTTATTCGTTGGTCATTGATCTCTTCGCGAGATTCCACGTTAAAGGTTAGAAACGTTATCCCGGCAACAGACCCTCGCCCACGAACATCTCTTCTGCTTCAATGAGCGTACAATCCGGCTCCGGGAGCACAAGGTCTGATTCCACTAGTTCGTCAACTGCCACTGGAGAGCCGTTGTCGCGAACCAGATTCAACA
>JASLRP010000435.1 GCA_030743915.1 SAR202 cluster bacterium
TCAGTTCAGGGGAAGTTGGCCTCATCGCTGATTCTAATATCGGACATATCGGCAGGCCTATTGTGCGTATTGTTCTCGATGAGGACTCCAATGAAGTGACAAGGCCCTTTGATGTGGACCTTTCTGACCCGCGCAATCAACGACAGCTAATCACAAAAGTGATGGAGTACTGATGGCTGGCGAATCTGTAATGTCTCAGGAGGAGATTGACGCTTTAATCGGGAATTCTCCCGATCCGGCGCCAGCTCCTACCCCACCGGCAGCGGCCCCTCCGGTGGCGGCTCCTCCAGCCGCAGCGCCGCCCGCAGCGGCGCCACCGCCCGTGGCCGCGCCGCCGCCTGCGCCTACGATGGCGCCATCCTCCATTCAGAATCCTGTCGACCTCACAGATATTTACGATCGTTTGGAGAATCTTGAGAAGGCAGTTCGGCGGGTCGGCGAGTTGGACCGATCCCTGTATGAATCTGAGCAGTCAGTCCGTCAGGCTCAACATGACGTCAAGAATGTTGCAGGCCAGCTTCAGCAGGTTGCGGCTCAGATGAAGGTAATAATGTCCAATCTCCAGGCCACGCCTGGTTATGGGGCCATGAAGACCCACAAGTGCGGCTCCTGCGGGTCGACTGGCGCGGCGGCAGTTCCCATTAAATGCACCAAGTGCGGGACCACGTCTTACAAAGGCAGAGGCGCAAAAGGGGGGGCCACTCGTTCATCTGGCGCTCGTCCTGATGGCGCTCGCCCGGCCGGAGCGCGCAAGGCTGGCGCTAAACCGAAAGCGGCTCGCCCTGGCGGCAAACGCCCGGCAGGGGCGCGTCCAGCAGGTGCGCGGTCTCGGTAGCCCTCGCGTCGCATGTGGTGTCCTTCGAATGCCACCTGACGACAGCGTGACATTTCGACAGACCTCAGGGTTGACTCGTCGTCCGGCATCCGAGAGCACGGGTCCAAAAACCTTGGCGCCACAGCCAACTCTAGCCAGTGGCTCGTCACTTTGATGGTCGCGCATTCTACTCTTCACCGCATACGTCTCATGTTTCGGGTTGTCGGATTCAGGATGTCCCCAGATCAACATCTCTCCCCGCCATTCTGTGTCATTTTTTCGCCATAGCACTGTTTGAAATCTGACGTCGTCGTTTATTTACATCGTATCCCTATGAGTTCAGCGAATCGCTGTTGGGCGGTGGATGCGGCGGATGGTAGTCGTTTGCGAGATGTCAGAGAGGCCTTCATAGGGATGCACAGAACAGATTCAGGAGCGAATCACGCCTCATGGCTATTCACAAATTGAATGACCTCGGACCACCAACGGAGGCGATGAGTCCCGGTGGTTCCGATTTGTCTCAATTGCTGCGTTATCGCCAATTATTTGAGCGGTCGTCCGACGCGATTGTTATGGTGGTCGATCGACACATCATCGACGCGAACCTGGCGGCTGCAAAAATGATGGGCATGGATGTTAAGAGCCTGATCGGTCTCGAAACCACGACGTTCTACGCTGACGAATCCGAGGGTGACCAGCTTCGCAAGTCGTTCGCAGAAAATGGGTTTATTCAGGACTATTCTGTCAAGCTGGTGACGCCTGACGGTCGGGAACTTGACTGCATGTTGACCGGCTCGGCCACCGTGAATCCCGATGGAAATCTGAGCACACAGACGATCATCAGAGATGTGACCGAACAACTGAGAGCGGAAGCTCTGCTATCTGCCAGGGAAGAGCGGCTCAGGCGGTTGGCTCGGCAAAACGAAATTCTGGCATCGATAGGACAGATCGTCTCATCGTCGGCGGATTTTGAAACCGTGTTCGACACCTTCACAGGGAAATTGGGAGGACTGGTCCAGTGTGACGCTGCTGTCATCGGGCTGGTTGACTTGGAAGCTCAGACTGTTACTCCAAGATACCTAAACGGCAAGCCCGGCCCCGATTGGGAATTGGACAGACCAGCGCCGCTGACAGATATGCTGTTGAAACAGGCAGTTGGCAGTGGAAAGACGATTTCTGAGAACGGGCAGAACGTTGGCCATGTGGGCGGAGACGAGAGTCGCGTAAGGTCAACGCTGATCGCGCCACTGAGGCAGAATAATAACGTATTTGGGCTGCTGGGCCTATTCTGTAACCAGCCAAGCGCCTATGATCAGGATGACGAAGAATTTGTGGAGTTGGTTGCAGACCAGATCGCAGGCGTGGTTGCCAACGCTCAGCTTTATGCTCGACTCAGAGACGCAGAAGAGTTGCAGACTCATCTGGCTCAAGAAGGCGCGATCATGGCGGAATTGGGGCGGGTAGTAAGTTCCTCATTGGAACTCAACGACGTGTATGAAAGATTCGCCGAGTTGGTGCGATTTCTGGTTCCTTTTGATCGTATCGCCATCAGTATGATTGAACCGGACTTGCACCACCTCAAAGTGGCATATTCAGCGGGCAAGCGCCATCCGATGTATGTTGACAAGGATGTGATCTATCCGATAGGTCCGACATCTCAAGGAGTCATGAACAATCGCACTGGAATATTGGTTCAAGGCGCAGATTTCGAGCGTGTAACTGGGCCGCTGAGGGAGGCATCGTCCGTTTTCAAATCGATAGTCATCGCTCCGTTGATAGCGGATGATTCAGTGATCGGGTTGTTGTTCATCTCATCGACGGAAGAAAATGTTTACGCTCTCAGAGATTTGGATGTCGTTCAACGAGTGGGTGACCAAATCGCCGGCGTGTTGGAGATCACTCAGTTGTATGCCCATCGGACCGAGACAGAGAGCCTCTTGAGGGCATCGGCGTCGCGGGTGCAGGAACAGGCGGCGGAACTGTCGTATATCAACTCTGATCTGATGCGAGCAAGCAAAGTCAAAAGTGAATTCTTGTCACACATGTCCCACGAGCTTCGAACCCCCCTGAACGTCGTATTGGGGTTCGCCGATCTGCTTACCGAACCTGCCTTCGGCGGGCTTACCGAGCGTCAGAGTCGTTTTGTGGAGAACATAACGACCTCGGGTCACCATCTTCTCAGATTGATCAACGACACTTTGGAACTGTCCAAGATTCAAGACGGGTTGCTCAAACTGACGGTTGGAAAAGTGGACGTGGCAGCTTGCCTTGAAGAATGTGTCAATACGCTTCGAAGCAGACGGAGCGATGTGTTGGTGACCACGCGGGTGGATATTCCTGAAGAGTCTGTGTTTTATGGCGATGAACAGAGGTTGAGCCAGATTGTGCGATGCCTGCTGGACAATGCCGTAAAGTTTTCTCCGACCAATGGGCAGGTGGAACTGTCGGCGTTTACGTCTGAGGCCGCGCTGGGTATCTCTGTGAAGGATGACGGAATCGGGATAGATGAAAAGTACCACCGAGAGATTTTTGATCTATTTAATCAGGGCCATCCAGACACGTCGAAGAAATACGGAGGGTCGGGCCTGGGGTTGGCGTTTGCGAAACAGTTGGTTGACCTGCACGAAGGGACATTGAGCCTGGAGAGCTCAGAGGGAAATGGCAGTTTGTTTACGGTGCTTCTTCCGTATCGGCATGATGCGGCAATACGTCCGAATTGACAGCTCATGACTGACTAAATTGAAGCACTCTTCGTGTGATGCGAATATGCCCGATGGATACTGTTGGGTTATGATAATAAGACGGGTTTGACCCATAAGCGTGAGGATGCCTGAAAATGACAAGCAAGATAAAAGTTTACCTGGTAGAGGACCAAGACCTCATCCGGGAGAGTCTCTCAAGCATGTTGAGCCTGGAGACCGACATCGAGATGGTTGGGTTGGCTGCCGACGCCGAGACCGCGCTAGAAGAGATTGAGGTCTCGTCGCCCGATGTGGTGCTGATGGACATCAGACTGCCGGGAATGGATGGCATCGAAGCGACGACTAGGATCGGCGAATTTGATGGGGATTCTTCTGTGCTGATTCTAACCTCCTTTGGCGATGAGTACATTGAGGCCGCCATCGACGCCGGCGCGTCGGGATACATTCTGAAGTCGTGCAATCGAGAGCAGTTGGTCAGCGCAGTGAAAGCAACCCATCAAGGGCAGCTGCCCATTGACCCGTCTGTGACCACAAAGCTGGTCCGGGAATTGTCGGAACTGAGAAAGGGCAATTCCGGGTCTCAATTGACGCCCCGGCAGTTGGAAGTGTTGAAATTGGTGGCCGAAGGGAACCGGTACAAACGCATCGCAGAGAATCTGTTCGTGAGCGAGAGGACTGTCCACCGCGAGATGCAGGCGATATTCGACCGGCTGGGGGTGAACGACGCCGCCCACGCGGTTTCGGAGGCGTACCGACAGAGGATCATCGTGTGAGCGAACCTGACTGAATCGGGCGTTGGGCAGTGCAATGAGGTTGGCATGATCCAACATCGTCGGCACATCTGGGCGCTCGAGCAGATGCTGCCGCAAAACAGGAGCCGAACAATTCCAGTAACATTGTTAGTTGTTGATGACGAACCGCTCGTGCGCGAGTTCGTGACAGATGCTCTCTCCATGTACGGGTACGAAGTTTTACCGGCCAAACATGGCGAGGAGGCATTGAGCGTCCTGGAAGCGGACACAGCATCAAAGATCGCGCTTGTGTTAACCGACATGACGATGCCCATCATGAATGGCGTCGAACTGGCCGAGAAGATCCGTGAGATACCCGACGGCCCTGGCGTCCTCTTCATGACAGGTTATTTGGACGATCAGGGGGCAATCAATTCGTTGGTTTCAAAGCAGGAATCGCTTCTGGAAAAACCGTTCACGCCGCAGCAGTTGATCCA
>JASLRP010000436.1 GCA_030743915.1 SAR202 cluster bacterium
TACGGGTTGCCGAAACCTGGATTTATGTGAAATTTGCCAACTTCAACGCCAGAGGATGTTTTGTTGTGATGTTGTGACGGTTATATTCGTTCATAGAATCGAGGCCGTAGTGCGAAGGTAGACCGGCCATCTAGCAATGCCAGATGGACCGTGGATAATGTGATGACGAAATTCCGTTGATTGAAATCCTCATACTGGCCCCGACGATACACAGGAGGATGGGTATGGCAGAGCGAGCCAAGAATAACCTCAAAGAGATAGATGCCCTCAAGGCGTTGTCATTAGACGATTTGCCAGAGGGCGGCTTGGACAATCTCTGGAGTCGATTGAAAACCATAATGGCTGACAGGCCCGACCCCTCGCAGGGTATGGGAGCCGCCCCAGATCGAAGAGCAGACGCCCAGGCCGCGCTTCAGAAGGCCGAGCAAGGCGCAATGCAAGCCACAAACGTGGCTTTTGACAAGATGCGGGTCGAGGCAGATGAAGAGCTTGCCAGCGCGCAGAAGATCAAGACCGCGGCTGCGCAAAAACACCAAGAGGCCGAAGCAGCAGTGGCCCAGGCCAACGAGTTCAAAACGATGGCCAAACAACAGGCCGACGAGATGCTCTCAGAAGCCAGTTCGCGTGTTGACACGATGCTGGCCGATGCGCAGGACAAGATTCGGCAGATCACCATAGACTCAGAACAGCAGGGTGAAGCCCTCGTCCAGGAAGCCGAAACTGCGGCTCAGGAGATCGTCGCCGGCGCCCAGGCGAAAGCCAAAGAGGTCGCAGACCTGCAGGTGGGAGTCCTGAAGAGCGAGGCCATCGAGGAGATCAAGATGGTCAGAGACGGCATCGCTCGAATGCAGGCAGAATTGGAGGAGGAGCTGGAGACTCAGCGAATCCTGACCGATGCCGCCAGGCTGAACATGGTGTCTGGCGCAGTCGCAGCGGGCGCTGGAAATTACGTTGAGAAGGTTGCGGCCACCCGCTCGGCAGTCCCCAATGGACATCAAAACGGCTCCGTTTCCGAATCTCAGGCGGCCCCGCCGTCTCAGAACACTCCTGCGCCGCAGGTAGAAGCCCAGCCGCAGCAGAATGCGCCAGCGGCGCAGAAGGCACCCCCGACGCAGCAGAACACTCCTACAGCGCAGAAGGCACCCCCGGCGCAGCCACAACAGCAACAACGCCAGGCTCCTCAAGAGCAGAACGGCACAAGACAACCGCCTGCGCAGGAGTAACCCCTCGTAACCTGTCTAAAGCAAACACACCCTCGTTCGAGCAGACGAGGGTGTGTTTGCTTTAGTGGATCAGCCCTGCTCGCGCGCCTGTTCCTGAAGTTCGTAAAGCTTGTTTATCGCCTCCAGCGGAGTCAGCGACGAGACGTCCAAGCCCAGAAGTTCGTCCAGGGCCGGAGGCGTTGCCCCCAGCAGCGGCAACTGCTCCGGCGGAGGGGACGATCTTCGCCTGCGCCCTCTGGATTTGCGTTCTGGTTTGTCGGAGGTCTCCAGGTCTCGAAGCACCTCCCAGGCCCGGTTCACCACGCTTCCGGGCAGTCCGGCCAACTGCGCCACGTGGACCCCGTAGCTTCTATCTGCGCCGCCCGGAACTATGCGCCGCAGGAACACTATGCTCCCATTCTCGTCAGACACTGCCACATTGAGATTGCGCACCCGGGGCAGCGAGTCGGCCAGTTGAGTCAACTCGTGATAGTGAGTGGCGAACAGCGTCTTGCACCCCAGCCGAGGATGATTGTGGATGTATTCGGCCACCGCTCTAGCTATGGCAAGCCCATCGTAGGTGCTGGTGCCGCGCCCAATCTCGTCCAGGATCAGGAGCGAGCGACGAGTGGCGTGGTTCAAAATCGCAGCGGTCTCCACCATCTCCACCATGAACGTCGATTGGCCGACGGCCAGATCGTCTTGCAACCCGACTCGGCTGAATATCCTGTCAACCAGGCCGATGGTTGCCGACTCTGCGGGCACGAAACTACCCATCTGGGCCATCAGAGTGATGATGGCGACCTGGCGGATATATGTGGACTTGCCTGCCATGTTCGGGCCGGTGATCAGGCATAGCTGGGCCTCGGAACTGGACATGGCGGTGTCGTTGGGAACGAAATCTCCCTGGTCAAGCATCTGCTCGACGACGGGGTGCCTTCCTTCTTTGATTTCAATCGTGTCGCCTTCGTCGAGTGTGGGGCGACAATAGCCGTTGCTCGACGCGACATCAGCCAGTGAGCAGAACACGTCGGTCTCGGCCAGCGCCAGGGCGGTGGACATGATCGAGGCAGCTTCGCTGGCGACCTGCTGGCACACTTGCCGAAATATGGAGTTCTCAAGCTCGTTCAGCCGGTCCTGGGAGTTGAGGATTTGAGACTCGTACTCTTTCATCTCTGGCGTGATGTACCGCTCGCCGCCGACCAGTGTCTGGCGCCGGATGTAGTCGTCAGGCACCAGCGATAGGTTGGCATTGCTGACCTCGATGTAGTAACCGAAGACCTTGTTGTAGCCGACTTTGAGAGATTTTATCCCGGTGCGCTCGCGCTCTCCTGATTCCAAACTGGCGATATAGCCCTGGGCGGTGGTGGTTGCGGCGCGAACCGCGTCCAGGTCTGGTGAGAATCCGGATTTGATTGTTTTGCCGTCGCCGACAGAGATCGGAGGGTCGTCCTCAATTGCGCTTCGGACGAGATCGGTCGTTGTGGTGTTGTCTTTGAGAGCGTCGGTCAGGTCGATCACCTGTGGGCTGTCCTCGTCCTCGGTGAGGATTTCCTTGACGCTGGGAGCCGCCTCCAGACTGGTCGCCAGAGCCACCAGGTCACGGGCCAGAGCGTTGAACCCTCGGACCTTGTTCATCAGTCTTTCCATGTCCGAGACCGACTCCAGCAGGGCAAGGATTCTCTCTCGACGCATGGCGCTGCGATGGAACCATGCCACTGAGTCCTGCCTGCGCTGCAATTGGGGCAGGTCCAGCAGGGGTTGACCCAGCCATCGTCGTAGGAGACGGCCTCCCATCGGAGTCTCGGTCCTGTCCAGCACGTTGTAGAGAGAGGCGCGGGTGTCGCCCCACCGTCCGCCCTCGAATAGCTCAAGGTTCCGGCGGGTCTGAGGGTCCAGCACCATATAGGTTGTCGTGGAGTATGTGCGCAGGGAGGTTATCTGGCCCAGGGCGGTCTTCTGAGTTCGGCTGACGTATTCGACCACTGCTCCGGCCGCTCGAATGGCCAGCGGCAGGCTCTCACAGCCGTAGGCTTCCAGAGAGGCCACGCCGAAGTGGTCCAGCAAAGTTTCCTGCGCCCAGTCACGATGGAACATCTCAGGCTCCGCCTGCGTGACAGTCACCGACGAGTCCACATCTGGCGGGTCCTGGTCGTCGCTGATAAGCAACTCGGCGGGGCTGAGCCTCGCAAGCTCCACATCCAGGTATTCTGCTGGAAACTGACTGGTGGCGAACTCGCTGGTCGTGATATCAACGTACGCGAGTCCGGCTGTCTCGCCATCTGAGTATGCCGCCGCCAGGTAGTTGTTGGCTTTGTTGTCCAGCAAGGCGTCCTCAATGACGGTCCCCGGAGTGACGACTCGGACAACCTCCCTGTCCACGATGCCCTTGGATGTCGCAGGGTCACTTACCTGCTCGCATATGGCGACCTTGTAGCCCTTTTTGATGAGGCGGGCCAGGTAGGAATCAAGGGCATGGTAGGGGATGCCTGCCAGCGGAATCCTTTTGCCCTGCCCTGCGCTCCTGGATGTAAGGGCGATGTCCAACTCCCGAGCGATGGTTCGAGCGTCATCGTCGAAGGTCTCGTAAAAATCTCCCATGCGAAACAGCATCACGGCATCCTCGTGCTGTTTCTTGAGGCGGAGGTACTGTCGGCGGGCGGGTGTTGTCATCCAGATTGTCCGGGTTTACACGGATATGTTTTCAGACATTTTACCGGGCCGGGCCATCGCCGGAAAGCGAGATAGCGCTCGGAATTGTGCGAACAGTGGTCGAAAAGCGACAGGCCCGTCAAACGACGGGCCTGTTCTTGAATAATCTCAATCTCTAACTATCGGCGCATCCCTTTGCCATTCTGAGACCGCGGTCGAAGAATCTCGCGTGCGGCACAATTCTGGGATTCAACGACCAGATGCTTCGCCTCGACTCAGCATGACGGAAGCAGCTTAGTCGTCATCTTTCCAGAACCGCTCTTCATCGACAGTGTAACCCTTGGGGATGAAGCGGTCTTTGACGTCCTCAATCATGCCGGGATGCCCGCAGGCATAAACCAGCGTGTCATCAGGCGACAGGCCCCATTCTTCAACGTACTTTTCGACGATGTTGTTTACTCGACCTGTCTCGCCAGTCCATGAGGCGTTCCGCTCCTCGGTGGGTCGGGACACGGTGGCGACGAACTTTAGCAGGTCGGGATGTTCGTCGGCGATTTTCTGGATCTCTTTGTCGTAGGTCAACTCGTCCACGTAGCTGGCGCCCAGCAACAGGTACATCTCATGGCCATCAGCGTTGTCATGGAGGTACTGTCGCAAGATGCTGATATACGGGACCACTCCGGTTACGGTGGCGACCAGGAGGTGCTTCGTGAACTTCTCCGGATGGAAGACAAACAGGCCTTTGGCCCTGGGGCGGATGCTGAGTTTGTCTCCCACACTGAGTTCGTGGAGCAGAGGCGTGAGATTGCCATCGGGCGCAGGGACGAGTTCGACGAACAGTTCCAGTTCGTCTTCGTAGGGCGCGGACGCGATGGAGTACGCCCGTTCTATGCCATCGACGCCCAGGGTGCAGTACTGGCCAGGTTTGAATGTGAAACCTTCGGGTTTCTCCACCCACACCAGCCAGAGGTCATCTGTGATGTCTTCGCGTTTTGTAACTGCAACTTCCGCGAGCTTGGGTCGGGGTCTTGCTCTTCCTCTTCTTGGTGTCGTCACTTGACTGGACACTCCTTTACTTGGCTAAGGTTCATAAACAGTCTATCGGGCAATGGACGGATGTCCAACGCTGATGTTGCAATCAGCAGATCAGATTTATGTATGTGTCGTCAATCCGCGGCGGCCTGGGTCGCCGGTTTTGCCACTTTCACAGGCGTGAGCGGCAAGGTTGAGATATTATGGAGAGGATCAGACGACTTGTTGCTCTCCAGTCCGGTAATCACCTCACCGAACAGCGTGGTCACGTTCACGATACCCTGCTGAGAGCCTGTGAGACTGGCCGCGCCTCCGATGGTCGAGCTTGCCGAGACGACCTCAATCCATTCCCCTTCGGATATCCCGAGGGTTTGGGCGTCATCCGGGTGGACTCTGATGGTCTCCTGCCGACTGATCGAATTCTTATTGTTCAACTCAACGATGTTCAGATCGACATCCGGCTGGTGGAGGACCCGACCGTGGGCCAGCAACAACGGATATCGTGAGTCCATCGGGAATTCGGCGTCGGCCAGCGTCATGTTGATGAGCTGGGCTTTTCTGGTCTCGAAAGTGCGCTCGTAGAGGTAAGGCGTGTCCACCATGTCGGCAGCCAGGCACGGCCACTGGAGGCCCTCGGACTCCAGGCGACCGTAGGACAACCCGCCGTACACACGGACGATGTTGTTCAACTCGTCGAAAATCGGGTCTTCCTCGGTGTAGTCGAAGCCGGACGCTCCCATGCGCTGGGCTATCTGGCTGATGGTCCTCCAGTCCGCCTCGCCGTCTCCCTTGGGGCCGAGGGCGGGGCGCAGAAGCTGGACGCGGCGCTCCAGGTTCGTGTAGGTTCCCTTGCGCTCGGCAAAGGTTTGTGATGGGAGAACAACGTCGGCCAGTCCAGTTAATTCACTGCTGAATGTGTCCTGAACGACCAGGAAGTCCAGAGATTTGGCCGCTTCCAGGAAATCTCCCAACTCGCCGTTGGTGAAATTGGGATTGTTGCCAACAATATGAAGGGCCTTCACCTTGCCGTTGTTGATGGCCGATGTGATGTCCAGGGCGCCGACGCCGCTGAACGGCGGGACCTGGGCGTCCCAGGCTTCCGCAATTCTCTGGCGGCCCTGTTCGGATGTCAGATTGCGATGCCCAGGCAGCAAGTCTGGCGCGCAGCCAACGTCTCGGGAACCCTGGTCGTTGGCCCCGGTGAGCAGGGGGAACAGGCCCGACGACTTTGCGCCGACGTTGCCAGTTACCAACGCCAGATTCACCAGCGCGCGGGAACACTCTTCTCGAATTGCTCTGGGCAGAGTCTCCAGCGCGTACAGGATCGCTGCTGGCTTTGCGGCGGCGAACTCTCGGGCTGCCGCCTGGATTTCGCTCTGCGGGACGCCCGTTACCCGTTCCACCTGGATGAGGTCGAATCCCCAGATAGCGTTTCGGAACTCGGTCACGTCCTCGCAGGACTCGGAGAGGAATTCGTGGTCGTCGATGGACTCGTCGAACATCACCCGGATCATTCCGCCGATGAGCGCGGCCTCGCTGCCGGGTCGAGGCTTCAGCCAGACCTTGGCATACCGGGTCAGTTCTGTCTCGCGCTGGTCGATGACGATTAGCGACGCCGTGCCCTGTGTGATGGCTTTCTTGATGGGGACGGCGACGACGTTCTGTTCTTCGGTCATGTTGCTGGACACGACCAGGAAGCGGTTGGCCTGCTCCAACTCCCAGATGGAGTTTGTGGCGGCGGGGTATCCCAACTGTTCCTGCAATGGCTTCAAAAGTTCGGGACGGGTGTTGGATGACACGTCCACGTTGTTGGTGTTCATCACTGTTCGGGCGAACTTCTGGGCGATGTAGTTGTCCTCGTTGGTCCCGCGAGGGGAGGCCAGCATCGCATAGGTGTCGCCGACGTATGACTTGAGCCGTTCGGCCACGAAGTCCAGAGCTTCGGGCCAGGTGGCTTCCTGCAATTCGCCGTCCCTGCGAATCATGGGTATGTTCAGCCGGTTCTTGCTGTTGACGAAGTCCAGCCCGAACTTGCCCTTGAAGCATGCCTGTCCGTGGTTCGCGGCGGCGTGCCTGTCGGGGATGGCGCGAATGAGCTTGTCTCGTTTATTGACCTCAAGGGTCATCTGGCAACCTACCGGGCAGTGAGGGCAGGTGCTGGTGATCGAGGTTACGGCCTTCTCCCACTTGTTATCGCGCTCGGTCAGGGCGCCGGTGGGGCATACGTCGATACAGGCGCCGCAGAACTCGCACCCAGACTCCAGAAGCGAAGCGCCCTGGGCGGTTCCGATGATGCTTCGGCCCGACTTGGACTGGAGGGTGATGGCCGTGTCTCCCCGCACCTCGCTGCACGTTCGGACGCACCGCGCGCAGACGATGCACAGGTTCATGTCCATGTCCCAGTACGGGTCTTTGACGCCCAGAGGCAGGTGTCGGTTGTTGTAGGTCAGGGGAGTGTCCATCTCCATTTCCATGAAGCGGACCGTGTCTTTGAGTTCGCAGCGTTCGTTCTTTGGGCACGTGACGCATCGATCGTTCACCGATACGTGTCTCAGGCAGATGTCCGTGGGGCCGCAAAGCTCGATGCGGTGACAGGTGAGACAGCCGTGAGGATGCTCGGAGATGACCAGGTCCATGACGCCCCGACGAAGCTCCTGAAGTTCAGGAGAGTTGGTCGTGATCTTCCAGCCATCGGCGACTGGAGTGGTGCATGCGGCTGGCTTTCCAGGGGGGGAGCGCTCGCCCTCAACCTCTACCACGCACATGCGACAGGCCCCGAAGGGCTTCATACCGGGGTAGTAGCACAGGTACGGGATGTACATTCCCGCGTCCATTGCTGCCTGGATAATCATTGTGCCGGGTTCGGCTTTAATCTCTTGCCCGTCAATGCTCAGGGTAATCTCATCAGCCATTTTGCCCTCCGGGCACAAAGTCAGTGGAGTAGGGTCGTGTGCTTATGGGCACGTTTTTCGGGCCGAGACAGCCTCCGGTGGGACAGCGCCCCTCCTCGATGTGCATTTTGAAGTCGGCCTCGAAGTGGGTCAGCGCCGAGCGGATGGGGCCGAAACCAAGCTGGCCATGACCACAGAGAGAGGCTGACTCCACAGTGCTTCCGACAGCCCGCATCAGGTCCAGGTCTCCCGGCCTGCTTTCGCATCGGGCTATGCGTTCGGTGATTTCCAGGAGATGTTCCATCCCAAGCCTGCATGGGAAGCACTTGCCGCAGGACTCGTACTGGCAGAATGCGACCAACACCCGTGTCAGATCAACTGCGCACACATCCTCATTGCCGACGATGATGCCGCCAGAACCCAGGATGGCGCCGGCAGAGCGCATCTCGTCAAAATCCAGATGGATGCCCAGGCTTTCCGAACTCAGCACGCCTCCGAGAGGCCCGCCGGTCTGGAGCAGTTTCAATTCTTTGCCGTTGGGCACTCCGCCGCCGATATCATTTACGACCTCGTCGAGAGTGAGACCCATTGGCACTTCGTAGAGTCCGGGGTAGTTGATGTTTCCGTTCAGGCACAAAATAGCGGTGCCGGTGCTTCGATTAACGCCGATGGAAGAGAACCACTCGGCTCCTCTGGATATGATCTCTGGTGTGTAGGAGAGGGATTTTACGTTGTTGATGGTGCTGGGCTTGCCCCATACGCCGAAAGCGGCGGGGAAGGGAGGCCTGAATCGAGGTTGGGATCGTTTGCCCTCGATGGCTTCCATCAGGGCGGTTTCCTCGCCGGCGACGTAGGAATCGCCAGTCAGCGCCACTTCGATGTCGTAGCTGAAGTCGCTGCCCAGAATGTTTTTGCCCAAAAGCCCGAGGTCGTAGGCCTGGTTGATGGCTTCCTGAGTCCGGTCAATGGGACCTTCGTGGCCGTGACGGATGAACACGATGCCGTTGGACGAGCCTGTAGCGTATCCCGCAATCATCAACCCTTCTAGCAGGGTGTGTGGGTCGCTCTCCAGGATGCCCTTGTCGTTATAGGCGCCGGGGTCGCCTTCCTCGCAGTTGCACAGGATGTACTTGGGAGCAGGAGCGCGAGTCATGAAGCTCCACTTCACGCCCGTGGGGAAGGCCGCGCCTCCGCGACCTCGCAATCCCGAGTCGGTGACCTCTTTGATAACCTCGTCAGGCTGCATCTCGGTCAAGGCCTTGTTGATGCCTACGTAACCGCCGTTGGCGATGTACTGGTAGATGTCGTTGGGGGCAGTGTTGCCTGCGTTTCGCAGCGCGATTCGCTGCTGTCGGTTGATGCCGGCGATGTCGTTCATGTCGCCCACGTCGTCGATCGGGTCGCCACCCAAGTATCCCAGAACCTTGGTCTTGGGGACTGTATCTTCGGCAAGGTAGGACTCGATGATCTCAGACACGTCTTCCGGCGTCAGGTTGTGGAAGAACAGGCGGGAGCCGCCGGGCTTGAGGATGTCCACCAGAGGCTCCGCGTAGCAGATGCCCAGACAGCCAACCTCGTCGATTACGGCATTAATGTTGTGTTTTTCAAGTTCCGCTTTCAGAGCAGCGATGACTTCGTACGCGCCGGCGGCATGGCCGCAAGCGGCGGTCCCGACCCTGATCCAGGGCCGTTCGCCCGCTGTCAGACGCTTCCATCGCTCGTCGGCGGTCGTTTTTATCTCATGGTAAGTTGGCATAACGGGCCTTGGTGTGGAACGCGGGAATCTTTGCTGACTAAACGAAACGTGCCGGCGCCAGGAGAAAACACATTCATAATAATGCCCTCAGCGCCCAGTTGAGCGGGAGTGATGGTTCAATCCGTTTGCCTCAACGACCGGATTCTCTCGACTGCCGCTTCTGGAGTCAAGTTGCCGACCATGTGATGATCAATGCTCATGAGAGGCGCGCGGGAACATGCTCCCAGGCAGGTGTTGAACTTGAAAGATATTTCATGGTCCTCTGTGTCGCCCTGGCCCTCAAGTCCCAGTTCATCCAGGACGCTCTGGAGGACGTGCGACGCGCCTGTCAAGTGACAGGTTGGACCCCAACATACCTCAACAGTGTGATTGCCGGGCGGCGTGAACCGGAAGTTGGGATAAAATGACGCCACGCCCCAGACACCGGTGATGGTCGTGTCCATGAGGGTGGCGACCTCTTCCATGGCCTCGTCGGGAATGTATCCCAACTCGTCCTGGACTGCCAGCAGGGAAGAGAGCACGGTAACCGTCGGCCTTTTCTGGTGGTTGATGGCCTTGACGACTCGCTCCCGAAGTTCTTCGGTAGTAGGACGCAATTGGATAACCTCTGTGGATTGAAAAATTCGTCACAATGATAACATATGGCCCTGACACCCACAACGATATTTGAGAGCAGGAAACAGGCTTGTGGATGTCAGCATTTCAAGGGTCTGGATTCGCAATTGGTAGGAAATAAGATTGCCATTCGCGAGCCGTTAGTTAACTCGCCACTCTGCGTCGCGACGAAGAGTCTGGTCGTGAGCAGGACGACAGCTGTTCAACATGCGACCAGATGCTTCGCCTCGGATCAGCGTGGCGACGGAACTTCAGTTACGGAGACATCACTCATACGCATAAATTCTCTCTGGGAGGATAGAATATGGCATACCAAGTAATTACCCTGGACAAGCAGGACCGCATCGCGGTGCTGACGCTGAACCGGCCTGAAAAGCTCAACGCCCTGAGCCACGACCTGCTGGAGGAGTTCGTGGTCGCTCTGGACGACGTTCAGGCCGACCAGGACATCAGCGTGCTGGTGTTGACCGGGGCAGGCAGGGCGTTCTCATCGGGATTCGACATCTCGCCTGATCTTGAGCACGAGGAGGAGGCATCGACGGCCCACTGGGACACCACTCACTTCAATCCCAGGGCGATCATGAAGCTGTGGCATTTGAGGCAGCCCACTATCAGCGCGGTCAACGGGTTCGCTCTTGCGGCCGGAAATGTGCTGGCGATGACGGCAGACATCGTGATCGCCTCAGAGAATGCGGTGTTCGGCGAGCCTGAGATCAGGCACGTTGCCCACTCGCCGGCCATTCTTCTGCCGTACATGATTCCATTCAGGCATCTGCACTGGTTGTACTACACAGGGGACACGATAGACGCTCAGACAGCCGAGAAGTGGAACATGGTGAACATGGTTGTGCCCGCTGACCAGTTGATGGCCGAGTCGATGAAGGCCGCCGAGCACATTGCCAAAGTGCCCGCCTTCGCCACTCAGACCATGAAACGCAGCATCAAGGGGACTTATGACAAGATGGGATTCACCGATGCCTTTGAGCATCACCTGATGCTGAGAATGATCGAGCAAATGACGCCCGACGTCCCAGAGAAGGAAGCCCTCGACATCATCAAAGAGGAGGCGGGGTTGAAGATGTTCCTGGAGGCTCGGGACGGCCCATTTCGCTAGTCGGCCAGAGCCTGATAAGCCAACACCCGGAACTCGCGGTCGATGTTGTAGTGCGCCATAGGCATGAACTGGGTCAGCAGGATTCCGATGAGGTGTTCCTGTGGGTCAACCCAGAAGTAAGTGTTCGCCGCGCCGCCCCAATTGAACTCACCGTTGGAGGCCATTGCTGTAGCGCGGGTCACGTCCTGCATAACCGCAAAGCCCAGACCGAATCCGTAGCCTTTCGTGAACCCGCTCATGGACGGCGAGATGCTGTATGGCAAAAGCTCCGGAGTCAAGTGGTTGGTGGTCATAAGCTCGACGGTCTTTCGACCCAGGAACCGCACGCCGTCAAGTTCGCCTTTGTTCAGCATCATCTGGGCGAAGCGCAGATAGTCCGGGGCCGTGGAGACCAGACCGCCGCCGCCGCCCAGGAATCGAGGCGGGCGCCCAAAGCTGTCTGCCGGAGTGTCGATGGCTTTGAGGCCGGTAGACATGGTTGGGCTGTAGGTTGTCGCCAGTCGTTCGATCTTTTCTTCGGGGACGTGGAATCCTGTGTCCGGCATCGCCAGCGGTCCGAAAATCATCTGTTGGAGATACTCGTCGAATGCCATGCCTGATATCACCTCAATCAGGCGGGCGACAACGTCCGTGGCCACGCTGTAGCACCAGCGCGTTCCCGGATGGAACACCAAGGGCAGTTCTGAGAGTTTTTCGACCATCTCCTCAAGAGTGTGTCCGCGATTCAGCAGATTGGCGTCGTCGTACATTCTGTCAACGGCTGACACGTCCTTCAGCCACATGCCGTAGGTCAGCCCGGCGGTGTGGGTTAGCAGATCGCGAATTGTCATCGGACGGTTCGGGTCCACGAGTGAGGAGCCGGAGCCGTTGCCGCTTTCCTGGTGAACCTTCATTTTGCCCAGCGATGGAATGTAACGCGACACCGGGTCGTCCAGTTGGAAGCGGCCCTCTTCCCATAGCATCATGGCGGCGACGCTAGTGATCGGTTTGGTCATGGAGTAGATGCGGAAGATGGTTTCCAACTGCATGGGCATGCCGGTCTCGCGGCTCATCTGTCCGAACCGCTCGAAGTAGCAGACCTGCTCCTCCCGGGCAATGAGCGCGACGATGCCGGCCAGCTTTTCCTGGTCGATGTAGCGTTGGAGGGAGGAATCGATCCTCAGAAGTCGTTCTGAGGATATGCCGACATTCTCTGGACTGCCGACCACCGTAGTCAGATTAGCCATTGGCGTTCGCTTCGGCTTCCGTAGGCTCCGGCAGATCGAGTATCAGGTGGAGTTCGTTCAACTGGTCTTGCTCGACGATATCGGGCGCTCCAAAGAGCGGGTCGACGGCGTTCTGAGTCTTGGGGAATGCGATCACGTCTCGGATGTTGTCTCTCCCTGTTAGCACCATGAGCAGCCTGTCGATACCGGGCGCCATGCCCCCGTGGGGCGGAGCGCCGTACTCGAAGGCTGTCAGAAGCTGATCGAACCTCTGACGGACCTGCTCTCTCGTGTACCCCAGCACCGCGAACACTCGCTCCTGCAATTCGGCGTTGTGTATTCTGATGCTGCCACTGCCCAATTCGACTCCGTTTCCGACCAGGTCATAGCAGTTGGCGATGACCCTGCCAGGGTCGGACTCCAGGTATTGCTCGTCCTCATTTTTCGGTGACGTGAATGCGTGGTGCATGGCGTCCCAGCGCTCGGTGGTGTCGTTGTACTCGAACAGCGGGAAGTCCACCACGAAACAGAATGCCATTTCGTCAGGGTCGGCCAATTCCAGTCGCGAACCCATCTCGTTTCGCAGGGCGTTGAGGGCGAAGTTGGTCGTTTTCGGTGGGCCAGCGATGATCAGGATCATGTCTCCCATCTGCGCGCCCACTCGATTGGCGATTTCCTTCACCTGATCCACGGTCAAAAACCGGGCGGCGGCGGATCTGATCTGATCCTGGGTGAGGTTATCCACAGGGCCAGGGTCGCCATTAAGGGCGATGGTCACCAACCCCATCGCGCCGCTGAGCTTGGCAAAATCGATGAGTCCGTCCGTCTGTCGGCGACTGTATGATGCGCAGCCGGGGGCTTTGAACCCCTTGACGATGCCGCCGTTCTCCACAGTGGAGGTGAAGACACGGAACTCAGTGTCGGCGGCCATGTCGCTGATATCCGACATCTCAAGACCAAACCGAAGGTCAGGTTTATCTGTGCCGAATCGAGCCATCGAGTCCGCGTAAGTCAATCGCGGAAAGGGTGTGGTGAGATCCTTCTCAGGCATGACGGCCTGGATCATCTCGGTGTAAAGTTCCTCGATGAGTTGGAGAACGTCTTCCTCCTCGACGAAGCTCATTTCCAGGTCAAGCTGGGTATGTTCTGGCTGTCTGTCGGCCCGTGGGTCCTCGTCTCGAAAGCAGCGGGCGATTTGGAAGTACCGCTCGAATCCTGAGACCATCAGTAGCTGTTTTAACTGCTGAGGCGACTGGGGCAGGGCGTAGAACTGGCCTGGATACAGCCGGCTGGGAACGAGGTAATCCCGGGCGCCTTCAGGAGTGCTCTTGATGAGAATCGGGGTCTCGATCTCCAGGAAGTCGCGCTTGTCCAGGAAGTCGCGGATAAACTTCACGACCCTGTGACGAAGAATCATCAGATCGCGCATGTCGGTCCTGCGCAGGTCGAGGTATCTGTATTGCAGTCTCAACAACTCGTCAACATTTGAGTCTTCGTTGACGGAGAAGGGCGGCGTCTTGGACTCGTTGAGGACGGTAACCGAGGATGCGTAAATCTCGACGTCGCCGGTGGGCAGGTCGGGATTTTCCGACCCTTCAGGCCTTGCGGTCACCTCGCCCTTCACCTGGACCACCCACTCGTTGCGGAAATTTTCAGCTGTGGCGTGAGCTTCCTGGGCCGTTTCGGGGTTGAAAACCACTTGAACTGTGCCCTGCCGGTCGCGAACATCTATAAAAATGAGCGCTCCGTGATCGCGCCTTCGATGCACCCAGCCTGCCAGGGTCACTTCCTGACCCACATGTTCTGCTCGCAGGTCTCCGCAACTGATCGTTTTCAACATGCGCTGCTCCTCAGGTTTCGCCTGTCAATCCACCGCCATTAAATCGAATCAATAGGGGGAGTTTCAGGGGATAAAATCGCATTACATCATAGTTGGGATTAGCTCCCGCGTGCAATGCCGAGGAGGAGGTCGGAGCCTATATCAGATTTGTCGGTTATCGCCATGCTGAGTCAAAGCGAAGCATCTGGTCGCGTGCGGAACGACGCCTGTCTTTCTTCGACCAGATTCTTAGAGGACCCTCTCAGAATGGCGTGGTCTAGTGAGTGTCGATCTTGACCTACGCAAGTTTTGGGGTTTTCGGCTTACGCGAAAATCCTACTCAACCTGTTATGAGTTGATTGTTTCGTTACTGGGGTGTTGGGAATTAGGTAATGATTTGTGTCTAGATCGAGACCCCGTAACTACGCTTTTTGACGGCCAGATTGACGAAGGTTTCGGTGCGGCGAACGCCGGTTACGGACCCCAGTTTGTGTCTCAGGAAGTTTCCCAAATCTTCCGCTGACTCTACTGCGATGCAGGCGAAAATGTCGTACGCTCCCGTGGTTACCACAACCCACGAAACTCCGTCCAAATCCGAAATTGTCTCGGAAGCGTCGTCGATCTTGTCAGGGTCAACCTGAATTCCGACAATCGCCTCGGACGAGTAACCCAACCGACTGGGATCGAGTAGAGCAACGACATTGATGATCTGGTCGTCCACCAGCCTCTTGAGCCGCCTTCGCACGGTGCCCTCGCTGACGCCTACTTCACGGGCGATCCCAGCGTTCGATGCGCGGCCGTCTTTTTGCAAAATACCTACAATTTTCGTGTCGAGATTATCCATGCGCACAGCCCCATTTCCAATGTAGTGTCCATGAGTTTACTCAGGATTACGAATACTGTCAACCA
>JASLRP010000437.1 GCA_030743915.1 SAR202 cluster bacterium
CACAACTCGATCATTGAGTCGGTATACCATAGCCAACCTCTTGAATTTGAAGATGTTTTCCAGAAATGTAAGGAGTGGGCGGTGCAGCTCGCGCCATACATCCATCCGGTGGAGCGCATAATCAACGACGCGGCAGATGCCTCAAAAACGGTCATCATCGAAGGCGCACAGGGCACCATGCTGGACCTGGATCACGGCACATATCCCTTCGTGACATCATCCAACCCGACAATTGGCGGCGCCAGCACAGGATTAGGCCTTGCGTCCAATCGCATAGATGTGGTGCTAGGAGTTTTCAAAGCCTATAACACCAGGGTGGGCAACGGCAATTTCCTGACGGAACTTCTGGACGAAACGGGACAAAGCATAAGGCGAATCGCCAATGAATTTGGGACCACTACTGGCAGGCCCAGACGAGTTGGTTGGTTTGACTCCGTTGTGGCTCGCCACAGCGCTCGAATCAACGGATACACTTCGCTCGTGCTGACCCGCCTGGATGTATTGGACGGATTTGAGTCCCTGAAAATCTGCACAGGATATGAGTCTCAAAATGGCGAAAAGATTCGTCACTTTCCTGGAAACCCAGCCACTCTGAGCCAGTGCAAGCCGGTCTATGATGAATTCCCTGGATGGGATGGTGTGACGGCTGGTGTCAGCAATCTGTCAGATCTGCCCGATGGCGCTCGAGCCTATGTGGATCGGATAGAGGAGCTTGTTGGTGTGCCGGTCGACATCATCTCGACTGGACCTCACCGCGACGAGACAATCATGATTCGCGAGGTTCTCAAGAGGTAAAACCCGCGAGTGACAGTTCCGACTTGCAGAACGAATCGTTAGGTATCCTGCCTCCGTTCTTCGGCAGCCTGATTGTGGTCTTGGGTGTTCTGATGCGCTGTTGCTCCCTCCCGGAGGTCATCTTCTGCCTCCGCTAGGAGCTTGCTCTACCGACAATTAGTCTTCATTGATTCAAGGTCCGACACTGTCCAAAAGTCGCTGACGCTCTACAGCAGTTGGCTGATGGGTGGGCCATTTGCCAAGACCCGCGAATCATCGTCCGTCAAATTGATGACCCAACTCGCAATCGGTTTGCGCTGGCATCCAAGCTCGGTTCCGAAAGAATCAAGACGTTAGTTGTCAAATTCATGTGATTAATCGAGCGAGATTCAATCAGATGTGTAGATTTAACCAAGATGAAGCAATATGTCTCACAGCTTAAGACGATCAGCGATGTACTGATTAATCAATCACTCTGCAGAAAGCCAAAACCATAAGGTATTCATAAGGTTCGTATGATATCTATTAAGTCACATCATGGTTTACGGGCTGGATTTGTGACATGGAGGCTGAACCATTTGATCAAATGATCTCCTTTGACGACGAAATAGCGCGATACACAAGTCCCAAAGTCATGTGCGCTCAAAAGATTCACATTGGGTATGAGAAAACAACGTAGCCCTGGAGCCACAAAATCGGACGATCAAGTATTCGTATGCCAAAGTCCACAGGCGAACCTGCAATGCCTACTGACCAACTCGTGCCGTTCTTGCCAGTTGTTCGGGATCACAACGCAAAGAGAGCCGAGAGAAACTCACTTCTTTGGTCGTTCGGCGTGACATTGACGGCGCTGACCGTCAGCATTTTCGTCTTGATCCCGAAGGCCAACGGGGTAGCTGAAGCTCAGAGCAACACAGTTGACATCAGATTGATCCCCAGCAAAGACACGGTAGAATCCGGCGCCTCGTTCGCGATCAACATTCAAATTGAACCCAACGGACAGGAGACCACAGGAGTTCAAACGTTCATGAACTTTGATCCTTCCCACATTCAAATTGACAGCGTCGTGTTGGTGGGGCCAATTAACATTCAACTCGCGAATTCGGTTGACAACTCGGCCGGAACGATAGACCTCGCCGCAGGGACATTGGGCGTGGGTCCCAACTCCACGTTTACTTTGGCCACGATTTCCGCCCAGGCGAGATCGGTGAACACGTTCTCCAGTATCAGTTTTTCCACGACGTTTCCGCGAGTGACCACCGCCAGCATCCTGGGGTCAGAGTTGCAACGCGATCTGATCGGAACCACCATCGCAATCGGGCACACTGACTCGGTGGACCTGGACATCCAGAAAACTGGCGCCCCGCAGATTGTCCGAGCAGGCGACCAGTTGACGTACTCGATTGGGGTCACCAACACAGGAACCACCACGGCAACCGAAGTGACAGTTTCCGACACACTGCCTTCCGGCATGACGTTGGAATCTGCGTCCAGCGCCCAGGGAAGTTGCGGCTCTGAGGGCCCGAAATTGACCTGCAATCTCGGCACGATGGCCGGAGGATCGACTTCAAGTATCGAGATCATAGCCATACCGTCACTGGACATTTTGGGAGACAACCCGAAGAACATCGCCAACGTGACAAGCAGTCAAATCGATTTCAACATTTTCAACAATACCGCAAGTACCACCATCGAAGTGCCGGCAGTTTCAAACGCGGGCCTCATCGTCTTGGGTATTTCAATGGTGGTCGTGGCCTTTGTAGTTCGAGCGCGATCCAGAGAATTGAAGCGAAGCATTCATGAATGAATACACCAACGAACACCTCATCCTAGGAACGATTGACCAGCATGCGTGATCGTCGCGCTACAGGGAAGACTGCGTCTCTGCTGGTCGCAATCGCTGCGCTTGTCATGTTGCCCCTGATGCCGAATATCGGGTTCAGTTCTCCCGTTCATGCCGACGACGTTTCCGAAGGACTGGCCCAGACCGGCCCATCACTGACCATTACCGAAATTGAATCCGGCCTGGCTAACTCCACTACGTCTGCACTGACTCCAGTGACCATGCGGGTTACGGTGGAGTCGGCCCAGGACATTGCGGGCATCCAGTTCAAGACGCTCTACGACGGTCAAGAGTTGACTGTGGGCGCAGGCGGCGTGACTCGCAGATCTCCTCCAGGATTCTTGTTCAGGTCGAGCGTTCAAAACCCTGATGGGTTCATTTCCGTGGCGACGGCGGCGTCCCGTGGGACGGGCAACGGCAACCTCGTCATCGCGGACATAACCTTCATTCCAAACATCGGACCAGGCCAGTGCGCCGACCTGACTCTGGCGGAAGTGGTTGCTGTCGACGATTCCGTGCCACCGGAATTCGTGTCCGTCGCGCCCGTGCACGGATCCATATGCGTTGTGGACGACGAAGTTGTTGGCGCCCCCATCGAGGTCCAGCCGACCCAGGCCAACGCCGTACCTGACGAAATCATCACGCTGGAGCTATGGACGAACTCGACGACCACTGAGCCAATCTCCGGCGTTGAGTTATACCTCGACTTTGACCCGACTTACCTTCAGGTAGTTGATTCCAAAGATTCGATCGCGGGTGTTCAGATTCAGCATGACGCCGCTGCGTTACCCATTGAACTGGTGAACACGGTGAACAATAGCGCCGGCGAGATCGTCTTCAGTTCCGGCGATCTGAGCGCCCCTTTCCCTGTCGGCTCATTCAAAGTCGCCTCGATAACGTTCAAGGCTATAAGTCCGACACCTGAATCACAGGGAACCCTGGTGAAATTCAGTTTCTCAGAAAACAGAGTCACCAAAGTGAGCGGCGCTGGAAACGTGATATTGGGCGAACATCACGACTCGCTGGTCACTGTTCATGAGGTCAAACTGACCGTCCAGTTTGGACTGCAAGGCGGGCTCCGGACCGATGAGGGCTGGAAGATTCCGGTTACGGTCAACCTGTTCACCCCAGGCGCCGACCCGTTGCTCGACACTCCGGAGCTTCAGCACAAAGCAGTGGCTGAGAAACTAGGAGACAAGGCGCAGGTCGTGCTGACAGGGATTACGCCGTCAACATACGACGTTTCGGTGGATTCCGAGACCACCTTGTTGAGCCTCAGAAGGGGTGTGGTAGTGCCTCGCGAAGGCGCCACAGCGAACCTCGGAGCGCTGCTAGAAGGCGACGCCAACGGCAGTTGTCTCGTTGACATACTGGACTTCACATTGTTAGGCGGCTCATTCCTGCAATCCACAGGAGATGCAGCCTTCCAGCAACTGGCCGACTTCGACCGCACGGGCGTCGTTAACATACTCGACTTCACGCTGCTGGCCGAGAACTTCCTGAAGATGTGCCCGGTGGTGGTGCCGCAGCCATGAAATCCAACACAGACAGCCTCTACATGAAGACCTTTCTGGTGACCACGATAGCGCTCAGCCTTCTGGTGATCCTCATCGGAGCATCGCTGACTGTGCACGCCTCGCTGAATCGGCATTCCCGGACAGTCACCAGCAGCGTCACGGTCGAGGTCGTGCCGCTGGGCCAGTGCGGAGACCAGAACGATGACGGCACGGTGGACATCTGGGACGTGGTATTCGACCTCCAGGTGTCCGAGGACATGATTCAGGCCAGTTCGATCCAGAACATTCTCAGTGACCTGGATCGCGATGGAGAGATAACCCAACTGGACGCGGAACTGTCGATTGAGCATATCGTCTCGCCCAACGCGCCTCTCACTGAATGCGGTTCTGCGCCGCTGCCTTCCACTACGCCGGGCGCTGTGAATTCCCAGATCGTGGACTTCACGTTAGAAGACCTGTCGATATCGGCGGGC
>JASLRP010000438.1 GCA_030743915.1 SAR202 cluster bacterium
GCTTGATCCGGCTCCGCTCTGAGTGTAACCTCGATCGGCGAAATCTCTTCTTCAACCTCTGGCTCAGGCGGAGCTTCAGGGAGAATATCGCCTTTGTAAATCCAAACCCTAACACCGATTCGCCCGAATTCAGTGGCGGCCTCGGCCAGTCCATAGTCAATGTCGGCTCTGAGTGTGTGCAGCGGGACGCGCCCTTCCAGCACCTTCTCAGTGCGGGCAATGTCCGCTCCGCCAAGCCTGCCACCGCATATGACCTTGATACCCTGAGCGCCCGCTTGCATTGTGCGGGTCACGGACTGCCGAATCGCGCGCCGGAATGCGATGCGGCGCTCCAGTTGATCGGCGATGTTGCGGCCAACCAGGTAAGCATCTAGTTCTGGCTGTCGGATTTCCTGCACGTTTAGCCTGGCGCGACGATCGGTAAGCCCTTCAAGTTCTTTGCGCAGTTGTTCGACGCGCTGACCTCCGCGACCGATGACGATGCCCGGCCTCGCCGTGTGAATCGTTATGATCACATCGCTGCTGCCGCGCTCGATATCCACCTTGGATATTCCGGCCTCGGGATAGTTCGTCGATATCTGGTTTCGGATTTTGAGGTCTTCAAGCACCAGAGCGCGGTAATCTGCCTGCTTATGGGCGAACCATCGCGCATGCCAGTCCTTAACAATTCCCAGCCGAAATCCTATTGGGTGAGTTTTCTGGGCCACGCTAGAGCTCCTGTTCGTCCACCACGACGGTGAGATGGCAGTTTCGTTTGATAATCCTATTTGCTCGGCCACGGGCCCTGGCGCGGAAGCGCTTCAAGCTCGGGCCTTCATTGGCGTAGATTTCTACGATCCTCAGATCGGCGCTGTTCAAGAAAAGTTCATTCTCAGCATTCGCTGCGGCGGATTTAACAACCTTGGCGATCTTTCCCGCCGCCGGTGATGGCAGGAACTGGAGGATATGGAGGGCTTCCTCCACTTTCTCCCCTCGCACGAGGTCGATAATCCGTCTCATTTTGTTGGCCGATATACCTGTGTCTTTTGCGGTGGCGCTTATTGGCATTGCATTTCCTGATACTCGCCTATCTGATTCTCAGAGTGTTGATTGCTCACGAAAACTACCGGACGGCAGAGGCCCTTTCCGACTTCGAGGAGTGCCCCCGGAAGGTTCGGGTTGGAGCGAATTCGCCCAGCTTGTGACCGACCATGTTTTCTGTGATGAACAGGGGAACATGACGCCTACCATCGTGAACAGCAATGGTCAATCCCAACATGTCAGGCATGATGGTCGATGCACGGGACCAGGTCCGGATGACAGCCTGACTGTTGCTTTGACGAGCTTGGTCAACCTTCTTCGCAAGTTTTTCTTGCACAAATGGGCCTTTTTTAATTGACCTCGACATTGCCGACCTCTTTCGTGTCTGTCTGTGTCGCCGTTGGCTGAGCGCAAACGGCTTGATTGCCTACTTCTGGTATCTACGGCGGACGATGAACTTGTCCGTTGACTTGTTTCTGCGAGTGCGCGCGCCCAGCGCTGGCTTGCCCCAGGGAGTTTTAGGACCCGGCATGCCGATGGGCGATTTGCCCTCGCCGCCGCCATGGGGATGGTCTCTGGGAGACATCACAACGCCTCGGACCGAAGGCCTGCGACCCTTGTTCCGATTGCGGCCTGCCTTGCCCATCTTGGTGTTCTTGTGGTCCAGCGCGCTGACCTGCCCAACCGTCGCCATGCATGTGCTTAGCACGTTGCGCATCTCGCCCGATGGCAGGCGCAACAGCGTGTACTTGTCCTCTTTGGCAAGCACCTGAGCAGAGCTACCCGCGCTCCTCACAATCTGGGCGCCTTTGCCCACTCGAAGCTCCACGTTATGGACAGTGGTGCCCGCAGGCATGGATTCGAGGGGCAGAGCGTTGCCAGTTCGAATGGGTGAGTCTGGACCGGACTGCACTGTGTCGCCCACCTTCAACCCGTTGGGAGCAACGATGTATCGCCAGTCGCCATCCGGATACTTGATTAAGGCGATGCGGGACGACCTGTTGGGGTCGTACTCGATGGTCGTAACCTCGCCGGGCACGCCGAACTTATCACGCTTGAAGTCGATGACCCTGTAGCGCCTTTTATGTCCGCCGCCCCTGTGCCGAACGGTGATGCGGCCTTTGCCGTTTCTGCCGCCCGATTTTTTGATCGGCTTGAGCAGGGATTTTTTGGGCTTCGACTCTGTAATATCGTCAGTTGTCTGAAGCACCAACCCTCGTTGGCCCGGTGTTATTGGCTTTCTTGTTTTGAGAGGCATTTATACACCCTCGAATATTGTGATTGTGTCCCCAGGGGACAGCAAAACTATTGCTTTCTTCCAGGATCGGCCTTGAGCGATTCGAGGACCAAACCTCTTTCGCTTTCCTCGAACGCGCATGGTGTTGACCTGGAGAACGTCAACATCGAACGCCTCTTCCACCGCTGCCTTGATCTGGTGCTTGGTGGCGGTGGGAGCGACCTCAAATGTGTAGCGCCCTTCTTCCTGAAGGAGGGTGCTTTTTTCTGTGATAACTGGTCGCCGAATGATGTCAAATAGCTGCATTGCCTAGTTCTCCTCACCCTCAGCTGCTTCGAGAGCAGGAGACGGCTTGCGCTCGAACCTGCCGCCCCAAATCGCCTCGGCGTTGCGAACCGCGTCTTCGGTCATGACGATGGACTGGAAGTTCAAGATATCGGTGGCGTTAAGCGACTGGCTGGGGATGGCCTTGAGTCGAGGAATGTTGTTGGATGCGCGGATCACATCAGAACTGGCCCCATCAGCAACCAGCAGCACCGATGAACCTGCGCCGACAGCGCCCAACACCGTAATCAACTCTTTTGTCTTGGCGTTGGCCAGGTTCAGGTCCTCAAGCACGATCACTCCGCCCTCACGAGCTTTGGATGACAGTGTGGTGACCAGGGCTAGTTTTCGCATGCGCTTGGGGGTCCGCTGCCTGTAGCTCCTGGGCGTCGGGCCAAACACGGTTCCGCCGCCTTTCCAGTGAGGGGCGCGGATTGTGCCGGCGCGAGCGCGGCCCGTGTACTTTTGCGGCCTGGGCTTGATGCCACCGCCTGAAACTGCGGAACGGTTCTTGACCTTGGCAGTGCCCTGCCTGCGATTCGCAAGCTGACCGACCATTACCTGATGCACAACTGCATCGTTCTGACGTCGGGCGAATACGTCGTCTCGAACATCAATTTCGCGGACGACGCTGCCTCTTAGGTTATTGAGAGGAAGCTTCACTTCAGTTGCCTTTTCCTGCTTCCGGCCTTTCGGAGCAACACGATGGAGTTGCGGCCGCCAGGCACGGAGCCTTTTATGAACATTAGATTGCGCTCCGGGTCGGATGCGACAACCTCAAGATTTCGGGTGGTGATCCTGGCGTTGCCCATATGGCCCGCCATCTTCAAGCCTTTAATGACGTGACCGGGAGACGAGCCTGCGCCGATAGAGCCAGGCGCGCGATGGCGGTCGGACTGGCCGTGAGTCTTTGGGCCGCCCCGAAAGTTCCATCGCTTCACTCCGCCCTGGAAGCCCCGGCCTTTCGAGGTCCCCGTGGCGTCGATTTTGTCGCCGGACTCAAACAATTCGGCGTTTATCTCCTGGCCGACTTCCACGTCTGCCGGATCATCAACACCGAACTCGCGGAGGTGGCGAAACTTTTTCTCCACTGCCGATAGGTGTCCCAATCTGGGCTTGTTGAGTTTGCGAACTTCTTCGAACCCCAGTTGAACGCCCGTGTAACCATCGGTGTCCGGGGTTTTGATCTGGGTCACGATGCAGGGGCCCGCCTGCACGACGGTGACATCGTCAGACCTTCCGTCTTCTCGGAACATCTGAGTGGTGCCGATCTTTTTTGCTATCAGTCCGTGTATTGCCATCTTGGTCCAAACTGTCCTTGATGATTCTCGTATTCGTATCCGGCGGCGGCCCACCCTGGGTGATCGCGCTCAATGGATCTAAACATTGCGCTAACGACCGCCGAGCCCCATTCAGGGCACAAGCTTACAACTTGATCTGAATGTCCACTCCCGCTGGCACGTTCAACCGAGTTAGTTGATCGATCGTCTTGGAGGTAGGCTCCAGGATGTCTATCAGGCGGTTGTGTGTCCTCAGTTCGAAGTGTTCCCGTGAGTCCTTGTCGATGTGCGGGGATCGCAGAACGCAAAACCGCTTTATCGACGTGGGCAATGGGACCGGCCCAGACACGCGAGCGCCTGTGCGCTCGGCAGCCTCGACGATCTGCCCGGCAGACTGGTCAAGAATCCGGTGATCGAACGCCTTGAGGACAATTCTGATCTTTTGCCTGTTTGCCATTGTCATGATTGTTGTCTCGCCATATCAATCTTCCCTGTTTAGACTTCGGCTTCGAAGCCTTTGGGAACTTCCAGGTAATTATAAAATTCCATATTGTAGCTGGCCCGGCCCTGGGTTAGCGATCGCAAAGAGTTCGCGTATCCAAAGCTCTCCCCAAGGGGAATCCGCGCTCGAACGGCCTGGATATCGCCAGTGCCTTCGATATTCTGAATCTGAGCGCGACGGCGCCCCAGGTCGCCAATCACCTCACCCAAGTAGTCGCCAGGAGTGACAACTTCAAGGTTCATGACTGGTTCCAGAAGAATTACGTGAGCGCGAGACACCAGGGTTTTGGTGGCCATAGAGCCCGCAATCGCGAAGGACATTTTGGACGAGTCCACGTCGTGGAAAGTCCCGTCGGTCAGCGTTAGTTTCACGTCAACTATTGGGAATCCCGAGAGAGGGCCTGCCTGGAGAGCTTCTCGCGCGCCATCTTCGACCGCGGGAATGAACTCCAAGGGTATGGCACCGCCCCTGATTTTACTTTCGAATTGGATTCCCGAACCTTGTTTCAGCGGCTCGATATCCATCCACACATGCCCGAACTGGCCGTGCCCGCCTGTCTGGCGAACGAATCGACCTTCGGCTGTTGCGTTGGATGTAACTGTCTCTCGATAGGCCACTCGCGGCTTACCGACGTTTGCCTCTACCTTGTATTCCCGCCTCATGCGGTCAGTGATAATGTCCAGGTGAAGCTCGCCCATGCCGGACACGACCGTTTGGCCGGTTTCATCGTCATAGATGATCTTGAACGTCGGGTCCTCGTCGGCCATTTTGACCAGGGCATCGGACAGTTTGTCCTGATCGCCCCGTGATTTCGGTTCGATGGCGATTGACACCACAGGGTCTGGGAACGTGATAGTTTCCAGGACCACCGGGTTGTCAGCGTCGCATATTGTGTCGCCAGTGATGGTGTCTTTCAGGCCCACGGCTGCGACAATCTGCCCGGCGTTGACTTCTTCAAGATCCTCACGCCGTTGAGCATTCATCTGAACAAGCCTGCCCAGACGCTCGCGTCGTTGCCGGGAGGCGTTATAGACCATTGAACCCGACTCGGCCCTTCCGGAATACACCCTGAAATACACCAGCCTGCCTATGTAGGGGTCGGCCACCGTCTTGAACGCCAAAGCCGCGAACGGCTCGTCAGTCGCATGACGGGTGGAGGGTTCTTCGGTGCGGGGGTCTTTGCCTTGAGTGGGAGCAACGTCGATGGGAGAGGGGAGGTAGTCGCCGATGGCGTCTAGCAGAGGTTGGATTCCGCGATGCCTGAGGGCTGTGCCACAGACTACCGGGATAATTCGATAGTCAATAGTAGCCTGTCGCAACGCCTGCTTGATTTCCTCTTTGGAAATCTCTTCATCTTCCAGGTACTTCATCATGAGATCGTCGTCGGTCTCGGCGATCTTCTCGATGAGAGCGGTCCGATAGTTTCGGAATTCCTCGATCATCTCTTCAGGCACCGGGCCTTCGATGGGAACGACCGGGCCTTCACCTTCGTAGGTGAACGCTCGTTCGTCGATGAGATCAATGACGCCCTGGAATTCATCCTCTGCGCCGATGGGAATCTGTATCGCTACCGGGTTGGCATTGAGCCTGTGAGCGATGGTGTCGATTGCCCGAAAGTAATCCGCGCCCACTCTGTCCATCTTGTTGATGAAGCAGATTCTGGGAACGTTGTACTTGTCAGCCTGCCGCCAGACCGTTTCTGACTGGGGCTGAACTCCGGCCACCGCGTCTATGACCACCACGCCGCCGTCGAGGATACGCAGACTGCGCTCGACCTCGGCAGTGAAATCGACGTGACCTGGGGTGTCGATAATGTTGATATCGTACTGTTTCCAGCTGGCCGTCGTTGCGGCAGAGGTTATCGTAATGCCCCGCTCGCGCTCCTGGGCCATCCAGTCCATGACCGTCGTGCCTTCGTCAACGCCGCCTATCTTGTAGATGCGGCCGGCAAAGTACAGCACGCGCTCGGTTACGGTCGTCTTGCCCGCGTCGATATGCGCTATGAACCCGATGTTGCGGGTATTTTCTAGTGCGTTAATTGTTGTGGTCATTTGACTTTCCGGTGTCTCGGCGTTTGCGCCAGACTACCAGCGGTAATGAGCAAAAGCTCGGTTGGCCTCAGCCATCCTGTAAAGGTCTTCGCGACGCTTGACCGCGGCTCCCTGCCCTCGGGAGGCTTCGAGCAGTTCTGCGGACAGCCTCTCGGCCATTGGACGGCCAGACCGTGCCCGCGCAGCGTTGATTATCCATCGCATGGCCAGCGCCAGTCGTCGCTCGGCCCTGACTTCCGTTGGGACCTGATAGGTCGCTCCGCCAACTCGTCGGGACCTGACCTCGACCATGGGCATCGTGTTACGGATGGCCATCTCGAAGACTTCGATTCCCGGCCTTCTGGCTTCCTCGCTGGCCTGGTCCAAAGCGCTATAGACGATCCGCTGAGAAGTTGTCTTCTTCCCATTGAGCATCACTTTGTTGATGAACTGAGACAGCTCAACGTTCTGGTGCCTGGGATCAGGAGTGATCTTTCTTTTTTCGGCCCTGCGTCTGCGCGCCATAATCGTTAATCCTTAATTGATTGCTCTGACTTGCTGCTGAGTCAAAAGAGGCTCCGAGAGCCTGTCGCTGCTGGAGCGTTTTACACAGGGCCAGCGTTTTTCTTGGCTCCGTACTTGCTCCGCCCTCGTTGCCGGTCAATTACTCCGCCCGTGTCCAGAGCGCCACGAATAACGTGATATCGAACTCCGGGCAGGTCTTTGACTCTGCCACCCCTTATCAGGACCACCGAATGCTCCTGAAGGTTGTGACCCTCGCCAGGGATGTAAGCCGTAACCTCCATCCCGTTGGTGAGCCTGACTCTGGCGACTTTGCGCAGAGCGGAGTTGGGCTTCTTCGGTGTTTGGGTCCTTACCTGGACACACACACCGCGCTTTTGGGGCGCTCCAGAAAACTTCTTTGTGCGGTTTTTCAAGGAGTTAAAAGAGAAGCGCAATGCGGGCGCTTTTTCCTTCTTCTGCTTCAGTCGGCGAGGTTTCCTGATTAGCTGATTTACGGTAGGCATAGAATGTCCCTTAAGGAATTTCACACGGAGAAAAATCAAACGAGCCGCCACATGTGGCGACAAACACAAATTGTACTCATTCGACCTTGCGGTGTCAAATGCTCAACGACACGGAGATTCGTGCCTGCCGAAGCGTGGATATTTCAGAGCCTGTCCGGGTTTATCCAAGCAGTCCAACGTGGGCCAGTTTCAAAGATTATAACCAATCGGAAGGTTGAATATCGAGAGAGGAAAATGGCGAGCGCTTTCGACACGATGCGAGTGACCAATTCGCCACAAATGCGGCTGACATTGTTTGGTGAATTGACCGAAGCCAACCAACCCAACCCTGACACTTGAGTTCCCGCCGTCGGGCAACTTCGTCAGTTCTTTATCAACATCCCGGGTTGGCACCTTCGGCAGTAGCTGGTGATCCGCTTGTTCGCAGTTATCTGGCTGATCTTGTTGCCGCAATCGGGGCACTCCTGTCCGCCTTTATTGTGGACGGCCAGAAAGTCGCGCATCTTGTGGTCCAATTGGCCGTTCATTCGCTCACGGACGACTGACGTGGCGTCAACGATGACCTGCCGAGAGCTATGATGGATTCGGCGAAGCTCATCAGATGACAACTGTTTTCGGCGCTTGAACGGATAGACCTTTGCGTCGAAAAGGATTTCATCCGCATAGGCATTGCCGATTCCAGACAACACTCGGCCTCGGGTCAAAATGCCTTTGATCTCCCCGTGGAACCCTTTCAGGCGGGACTTGAAATCCTCCAGACCGATGTCGTCCAGGACATCGGGACCCTGATCGCCGAGCCCAGGGACATCTTCCAACTGATCGTTGGAGACGTAGTAGAACACGCCCATCTGCCGGTCGTCAGTGTATCGAAGGTGCGAACCGCCGCTGAGATTCAGCAGAATGCAGGTCCGCTTCAACACTCGCTGCTTCGGCCGACAATATTGAAGCCCGCCCGTCAGCTTCGGGTTGATGGCTATGACTCGGTCGCCGGACAGCGTGAGAATGAGAAATTTGCCACGCCGCGATGAGTCAGTGAATACACGACCCACCAGGTCTTGCTGAATGTTACCCTGAAGAGACCTCAACACGCTGGGCTTCAACACACGAGCTTCCAAGACCTCATTGCCCACGAGATTCTGCGCAAGAAAATCTTTGACAACTTCCATTTCCGGAGCTTCGGGCATCGACGTCTCCTGTTCACACATCTCGAGGTCGGACGGTTATGTCGATACGGTAACACCGCTGCGAATCGCAATGCATAGCGAGTTGCGAACCTCTGAATGGCGACTCGTGGCCCCAACTCCCGAATATCGACAATACTGATGTTGTCAGAGGCGAGTTGGCGGCGTTATCATAAACGGTACCGTCCGAGTATCCTGAGGAGTCGATGCCCTGACTCGACGATGCGGACGGCGCGCATCAAACCTCCGTGGGCCGGTAGCTCAGTTTGGCAGAGCATCGGACTTTTAATCCGAGTGTCCTGGGTTCGAATCCCAGCCGGCTCACTTTTTTTCTTCAGCGCCCCGTCACTCAGGACACAAGCTTGGCTGAAGGCGTCCAACAAGAGAGTTTCCGCACTGCGTTCGTGGCGCTCCTGACTGGACAATCGGGGCGACGCAACCAGACTAGCGTTGAGACTTTAACCTGTTGATCTCTACCTCTACGCTTTCTCTGTCGAATCCCAACTCCACTGCTTTTTCAAGGTCCTGTTGCGCCTCGGTGTCTTGGCCCAGCAGTGTGTGGGCCCTCGCTCGATTGGCATAGGCCAAACTTTCCTGAGGATTTAGGAGGACGGCCTGGCCGAGGTCTTCGATTGCCTGCTCGTATTGGCCCATGAGAATGTAAGCGGCGGCCCGGTTCAAATATGCGTCGCTATTTTGAGGGTCCAGGCGAATGGCTTCGTTATAGTTGTCGACGGCGACTTGCGGTTCCGACAGGTTATGGTACACAGACCCACGATTGAAATAGGCTTCTGAATGCTGAGGGTCCAGGCGGATGACCTCGTCGTAATCCTCCAGCGCCTTGTCAAACTCGCCCAACGTTTCGTAAACGACACCTCGATTGAAATAGGCTACCGTCAGCTCTGGGTCGAGCCCGATCGCCTTCTCGTAGTGGAGGATTGCCTCTTCCAGACTTCCCTCGTCATAAAGCTCTGCGCCTGTATCGAGATACTCCTGAGCGTCGCCCAGATCATCGCAGGCGGCCAACAGCAGTGTCGCCAAAATCGCTATCCCGATCCGTATACAATTCCAGTTCAATGATCACCTCGCCAGCGCGTTCATATCCGATAGAGAATGCAAGTGTAACCTACCGCAAAGCTCGCGCCGACGCCACTCGAATTCCTTCAGCAGCATCACTCATCCGCCCCGGGTCGCCAATTCAGAGAGATTGAACCAACCCTCAAGCTGACGCGTCGCTCCGTGGGCCAGTTTGACGGTCGGACATGCAGGCGCTATCGTTCCCTCAAATCACGCATGGACCATTCAACGGGAGGGGTGAGTCATGGCCGACGACATTACCGCGGAACAGTGGTGGAGCGCCATGCTCACGGGAAAGAATCTGCACGTCCCTGTGAAGCAATTGCGGCACGCTTTCAGAATGTTGCCTTCGGAGAATCGATGCGTGTTCTGCAATTCACCATTCGACGGATTCTCGGCTCCGGTCATCAAAAAGTTGGGCAGAGGGCCGTCGAGAATCTCCAAAAAGTTTTGCACCAAATGTCAGATCGTGAGCAGCAAGTTCATCGGCGGCACAGAAATCGACCTGACGCTGCTGTTCGCCGATGTTCGGGGGTCTACTGCGCTGGCAGAGGGTATGAATCCTTCGGAGTTCAGCCAGATCATCAGTCGGTTTTTCGCGGTGTCCAGCAAGATTCTTCTCAAGAGCGGAGCCTGGGTGGACCGGCTGGTGGGCGATCAGATAATCGGAATGTTTATACCTTACTACGCCGGAGACAACCACCAACTCGCGGCAATCGACGCGGCCAAGGCCCTTCTCAGGGCGACTGGACACGGCTCTCCCGACGGCCCGTGGATTCCCCTGGGTGTTGGAGTCCATTGCGGTAACGCCTTCGTGGGCGCCGTCGGTTCTCATGACTCAGCAACGGATATCACGGTACTCGGGGATGCGCCCAACACCGCCGCTCGGCTGTCGTCCGCCGCCGCGCCAGGGGAGATCATGTTGAGCGACGGCGCCTATGAGATTTCAGGACTCACCGACGATTTGGAACAGCGCACTCTAGAACTCAAAGGCAAGAGTGAACCAATGGGTGTCCATGTTCTCACAGACCTCTCCGAATAGTTCCTGACGATCTATTCCCTCGAACGTCAGACCGGCCACCTGCTGGAGGTGGCCCGTCTTGATTTCGTTAAGCTTCTGAGTCGCCGAATCCTAAGGTCTGGTGGGGATGAGATGCCGGACCCGACCGCGATCAATCACGATGAGGAATATGGCCAACCCAAAGTAGATATACGAAAATATCAGGCGCTCGTTAGAATCACTGAAAAACAGGTGGACGACGAACAGACCCAACAACACAAGGCCTACTCTGGCGCCCAACAATCTGGGGGCTATCAAGATTACCGCAAAAGCTGACACCGCGGCCGTTAGCAAGAACTCAATCGACTGCCTTTCATCTAACCGGAAGCTCAGGACCTCGCCCGCCGAAATGCTGAATATGACAGTTATGCTGCCGACCAACAGCGTGAGCTGGTTCACTTGAGAGGACACCAGAGTGGTCAAACCGGCTTGCGGGTTTGACCTGAGGCTGAACAGCACCGCGACGATGATCTCGGGCGACTCGGACGCCAGCGGCGCAATCCATTGGATGAGGACGAATTCGTCGATTCCAAACTCGGCCCCCGTCTCTATAAGCCCTTCCACGAAGGGTTCAGCTGCCAGCAGGATAACTCCGGCGGCATATAGGAAAAGCAAAACGACCATCGCTCTGCGCCTCGCGACGGGCAGCGAACCGATGACCAACGCCACGCCAATCAATTCTGGTTCCTCAGAGTCGCCTGTCGAGCTTATCCACAGGTACGCCAGATAGATGCCAATGAGCGCCACAGCCAGAATGATACTCACTTGATCGAACGCGACTATGAGACCCATGATCGCTGTGGCAACGATGAGCATGGTAAGCTCCAGGTTCATCTGGCCACGCAAATCCAAATTCTCTCGGCGTTTGATCCAGAAGATCAGAATAACCAGGGACCAGCCCAGGCCGATGAGCAACCGATTGGCGCCTGTCACGTTGGCGGCTGCCCGCGCCATCTCATCGGTGATCACCTGGGTCTCGGTGTTGTAAGACGCTCCAGCGTCCCACGCCAGCACAGCTTCAATTGTGTACTCGGGCAAAACGGCAATCAACGCGAGGATCGCGATTGCAAGCGAACCTGAGATGTCCATCTCAGCGACCTCGGCGGCCCAGGACAGGAGGAACGCTCCGCAAACGATGCCGCCTCCATAGACAAACGCCGCCAAAATCGGGTCAATGTGAGCGCCTGAAAGCCTCAGAAATGCCGCAGGCACAGCCCCCAACGCAATGAGCGCCACTGTAATCCATATCCTGCCGTTGGCCGACGACGATTCTAACGTCAATGTAGTCTAACTCTCTCCCACTTGAAAACCATCACCCATCTGGGCAAACAGATGGAGTGTAAGCGGACGCATCGACCAGTGTCAAATGAAGAATTGCATACCTTTTGGGGCGCGCTCATTCACTGGCGAAATGACAGGTGTTGAGCCTTTCGAGGAGAATGGCTCCGAGGTGGGATGCCAGAAGACCAAACTCCGCCCAATACGAAAGGTCCGAGGAAGTTGGTGTGAACTACCTCGGACCTTCCACATAAGGGGGCAATAATAGATCTGTGCCGGTTAACCCAGCGGATTCGTCAACAGTTGAATTCCATAGTGGCTGATGACTGACACCAGAGTGATCCGAATAATCTTGGCGGCGGCTACAGATAAGAAAAAGCGCACAATTGGATATCGGACGGTTCCAGCCCAGATTCCAGCGATGTCGAATGGAACGGGCATGACGGCGAAGAAGAAGATGGCGCCGTCTCCATAACGGGCGGTCATGGACTGCATACGGGCATATATTCGGCCCTCTCCGACCATGCTGCGCCCCTTGCAACCAAGATAGTATCCCACCATCTCACCGGTTGCGGCGGCCAATCCGCCAATGATTCCCACCAACCAAGGATTGAGTATGACCGACATCGCCAGAGTATATGCAGGCCACGGGGTCGGCAGGAGGATCATGGCGCTGTTGCCGAACTCCGCCAGCACAATCCCCGGATAGGCCATCGCGCCCAACTCGGAGAATGCCCCACGATAGTGGAATATCACCGCCATCACCAGAAGCTGGGCGCCTATGGTCGCCACGACCGTAGCGGCGAATTTCAGTGTTCTCAACGAAACCCTGGTCCGCTTGATCGACGGAAGCGCAGTCGTGAAATCGTAGCTGATTATGGGTTGGACGATTGTTGCGGTTCGTTCCACCGTTGCTGCGATCAATTGCGCCTCCTGTATTGGACGAAGCAGTTGTTAAGTAGGGCAATTTTGAACAACTTCTTGTCTATATATTAGAATAGTCCCACGCGGCATATTCAACCACCGTCCTTCCACCAATTCCTGACCTGAGGCTGACACAGGCCTGACACGCCGCTGACTTCTAAGTCAGCATGTTCGGCGGTATCATGAGTCGGCAATTTCCCATTGGGCGAACCTTGAATGCGTTGACACACAACAGCGGCGGGGATACACTCGAAAATGTCAGCTTAGAGTCCACGCGGCTTGCAATCCGATCCGACACTAAGGAGCCCAGCGAGTTGTTATCCTCCGGAGGCAACGAGGGACAACCGGAGTATTCCCCTCCACCAGATGACCGCCCAACTCTCGTTGTCGAGGGTGGGCCGAATGGCGGCGTCACCGTCACGTTGACGGCCAGTCACACGACGATGGGCCGGCACGCGGACAATGACGTCGTGTTCGACGAGGCGCTTGTTTCGCGCAGGCATGCCGTAATAATCGAAACTGGGACGGGATTCTTCATACGCGATCTGGAAAGCACCAACGGGACTTTCCTAAACGACTCGCGGATTGAGTCTGGAGAGCAATCCATAAAGAATGGCGACATCATCCGGCTGGGCGGTGGCAGTATCACCGCCATATTCACCGAGGGCGGAGGCAGGACACTCCGACTCTCCACCGTCGAACCGCCTCCAGCAGACATCATCGTGGACACCAGAGCGCGTCAGGTATATGTCAAAGGTGACAGGCTGGAACCACCGTTGACCCGCAAGCAGTTCGATCTGATAATGCTTCTGGAAAGCCGCAGGGGCGAGGCGGTCAGCCGCGACGAGATTGCCACTTCGGTATGGCCAGAACGTGAAGATGGCGACGTGGGCAACCACGAAATCGAGCAGTCCGTGCGGCGAGTCAGAGTGCGCATTGAGATAGACGCGTCCAACCCAGAGTATCTGGTCACGGTCAGAGGCTACGGTTATCGGCTGAACTAGATATCAAAATCCTATATGAGTTGAAGTTGAACATGAAGGCGGCTGATCATTGGCCGCCTGTTTTATTTCCGCGATATTATCAAACCCAGCGACACAGCGGCGTCCAGTAAACACAACGTAGAGTGCGGCGGGTCATAATGGCTCACCGTCTGTCATCAATCGTCGATTCGCTCAGGGTTCCGCACTATTCAGGTCTGATGGCTGACGTTCCATCTCCATTCTGTTTGACACATATTTCACCGCAGATTACACTCGCCCCTGAGCTTGAATTGCTAATATGCCCGTAAATCATTGTTACCCCATCCCAAGCCTCCTTGGTCGGAGGCGATCACAAAGGATGAATTCAAATAATGCCGAGACGAGTTGGATACCACGTAACCAGGCCAGGTAGGAATGCCGACGATCCTGATATTGAATTGCCCATCGCTCAAGACATACGATCGATGCCCGGGATTCCCCGAAGAGACGCTGAAGTCTCCTACTACAGCCGAGAGTTCCCACTGGAGAGCGTGGCCGAGGAACAGAGCGCTTCGGCCCAGTGGGCATTGGAAATCCGGGAGGAAGCAGCGCCGGAGACCGCCAAACTTTACAGGGAACACCAGCAAACCATCACTCCGGTTGTGGAGTGGCTGAAATCAACGGGAGGTCAAGAACCCGCTGCGGAACCTTCCGGTGAAGATGTCAGCGAGGCCATTCGAGCCAAGGCGCGCGAACTGGGTCACGGTGAGGTGGGGTTCACGAAGTTCGACCGTCGATACGTCTATCAGGCCAAGCGCCAGCACGTCCAGGGCGGGCTATCCAACGCCATCTGCCTCGCCGTGGAGCAGGATTACGTGAAGTCTCAAACGATTCCTTCTCTGGAGTCAGAGTCGGCCCACGGAGAGGCCCACGAACGACAGGGCGAGCTTGCCAGGGAGATGGTGGAGTTCATCCATTCCCTGGGCTACCGCTGCCAGGTCTGGGGGCCCACGTGGCACTTCGGGCCGATGATACCGTTGTTTGTGGATGCGGGGCTGGGCCAACTCGGGATCAACGGCCAGTTGCTGTCCCCCCATTTCGGCTCGCGGGCGCGACTACAGGTCATCACGACCAACGCCAAGCTGACACTGGACTCGCCGGTGGACTACGGCATTCACAAATTCTGCGACCTGTGCCAGGTATGCTCAATCCGGTGCCCTGGACGGGCCATCACGCCGGACAAAGTTTGGTTCCGAGGCGTCGAGAAGAACAAGTTGGTTTTCAAGCGATGCCGTCCGGTGATGACTCGATATTCAGGGTGCGGAATCTGCATCAAGGTCTGCCCAATTCAGCGGTACGGCATGAAGCCGGTTATGGACCACTACATCGACACCGGCGAAGTGCTGGGCAAGGGGTCGCCAAATCTTGAAGGCTACACCCTCCCCGACAAGGGTTATTTCAGGCCGGGTAGACTGCCGACCTTCGATTCCGATTTCTTCGACATGCCTCTGGGTCGCTCCGAGGACTGGCTCGTGGACAGGTTCAAGGAACGGCTGAAGGAAGACGAGGCCAACGGCAACAGTGACAAGGACAGGCTGTGGGAGGAATACCGCCA
>JASLRP010000439.1 GCA_030743915.1 SAR202 cluster bacterium
GCGACGAGATGCTTCGCCTCGGTTCAGCATGGCAACAAGATAGATAGAAGGAGAAACTCACAATGAAAGTAATCCTCGCGGGAATCGAATATGTGGGAACAACCACAATGGCCAACAAGCTCCGTGATTGGAAAACTGAAGTCACGGGCGAGCCATTCGCCGGAGGGTTGATTCACGACCATTCCAAGATTCCTCACACCTCGGGACATCCCGATGACACAACCCTTGAGGAACAACAGCAGATTCTCGCCCTGTCTCCGAAGCTGAAGGAGATGTACCATCGCTACAGCATCTACTACCATATCCACCACTATTTCGGGGTTGACGATCTGACGGTGGGCATGCACATCGAAGAGTCAATATACGCTCGGAAGTATTACGGTTATGGGCTGCCGGGCGCGCCATTCGATAGAGAGGCCACGTTCGGCCAGATGGAAAGTCGAATCAAAACGGTAACCGACGACCCGATCATCACCGTCCATATGACTGCCGACGCCGCTGTTATTGAGCAACGGATGGACGCTCTCAAAGATTCGCCCCAGCACACCAACAGCCCCCTCCTGAAGGCAGACATCCCGGAGATTATGGCCGAGTACAAGCGGCTGGTCGTAAAGTCTGACATTGGCCCCAAGCTGCATGTGGACACCAGCGTGGACACCCCGGACGAAACACTGGAAAAGATTGTGAAGCAGATGGAGCCTCACTTCACCGATTACGACAGGGCGGCGATAGCGGCGCACTCGGCGGCATAAGAAATCACACAATGGCGAGGAAACAAAACACATGACAGAGCAGAATTTTAAAGTCTCATACATAGGCTACAGGCCGAACACGAACCTGGATGATACCATCGAGGAACTGGAAAAGGTAGGCGCCAAGATGGACCTGTTGCCCTTTCTGGACGATGAGGACGAGATCATCCAGCAGACCAAAGGGGCCGACGCGCTGATCGTCGTCGAGGCGCCCATCACCCGCAAGGTGCTGACCGCGCTGGGTAACGACCAGTGCAAGGCCGTTCTGAGAACGGGTGTCGGGTTCGACTGCATTGATGTCGAGGCCGCGACCGATAACGGCATCGCCGTGATAAACGTCCCGGACATGTGGACGCGAGAGGTCGCCAACCACGCGATGACCCTGCTGTTGACCTGCAACAGGATGCTGGTCAATCAGCTCAGCGACGTTCGCAACGAGACCTGGAGGCCCACTCCCTCCGCCCACTTCGGCCCCCTGCACACCGAGACTGTAGGCATCGTCGGCATGGGCCGCATAGGCAGCGCATTCGCTCGACGCATCGCGGCTTTCGAGACCGAGGTCATCGCCTACGACCCCTACATTGACGCCGCAGCCTTCGAGGCCGTTGGCGCCACGTCAGTGTCCTTCGACGATGTGTTGAGTCGCTCCGACTACATATCGGTCCACACTCCGCTGAATGACGAGACCCACCACCTCATCGACGCCGACGCCCTGAGCAAGATGAAGTCCACCGCCTACCTGATAAACACCTCCAGAGGCCCGGTGGTGGATGAGGCAGCCCTGATCAATGCTCTGCAACAGGGCCAGATTCTGGGCGCAGGGCTGGACGTTCTGGAGTCTGAGCCTCCAGACCCAGACAACCCTCTGCTCTCGATGGACAACGTGGTGATAACTCCCCACTCGGCCCATTACTCCCAGTTGTCCATGGCCATTCGTCCCCGGCGCTACGGCGTTGAGATCGCCACCGTGCTGGACGGTCGCAAGCCCATGAACCTGGTCAACCCTCCTGTGCTGGAGGTACTGCATCTTCAGTAGGCTGTTAGCAATCAGCCGTCAGATCACGCCATTCTGAGAGGGGTCTCGAAGAATCTGGTCGAGAATATGCCGAGCGCTGTGGCGCGAACGATCAGATGCTTCGCCTCGGCTCAGCATGGCGTTTTGTATTTCATAAAGAGGCACGCAATCCATGAACATCGAATTCCGTCCTGTGCGAGAGGACGAGATTAGCGACTTTGTCAGGGCTGAGAGTAGGGCCTTCGGTGGCCACGCCTCAGAAGCCTATTTAACTCACGGACATAACATTTTAGATGCAGACCGCACCCTCGCCGCGTTCGAGGATAATCGCATCGTCGGAACCTCGACTTCCCACGCCTTTCAGATGACAGTGCCAGGAGGCGCAGCGGTATCCACTGCAGGAGTCGGATGGGTCACGGTTCAGCCAACCCACCGCAGGCGCGGCATCAACACTGGAATGATGTCACAGCAGCTTCACCATATGCACGAACGAAGCGAGCCTCTGGCTGCTCTGTGGCCTTCGGAGAGCGCGATCTACGGGAGGTTCGGTTATGAAATGGCTGCTTTCGTGGGGCAGTGGACGGTAGAGCGTCAGTTCTCAGCGTTGACCCATTCTCCAGCGGAGAGCGGACGCACTGCCTTCTTGGAACCGAGTGAAGCGAGGCAAGTATTTCCTGATGTATATCAGCGTGTGGTTAAGGCCAGGCCGGGCATGGTCGGACGCAATGACATCTCGTGGAATAACGAATTTTTCGATTTAGGCCCGAAGCACGAGACTCCGGGAGGGCGAATCTCAGCGCCGTATTACGTTGTTTATGAGGTCGATGGTCGGATTGATGGATATGTGAAATACAGGATCGATCACCCCCAAGTAAAGCTCATAATCTTTGAGTTGATGGGGGCTACCGACGAAGCGCACGCTGCTTTGTGGAAGTATTGTCTGGGCGTCGATTTATGGGAGTCGGTCGAAGCGCGCAACCGGCCGGTTGACGATCCTATAATGTGGATGCTGACAGATCCTGGACGCCTGCGCAGCGAGCCACAGACTTCGTTATGGCTACGGTTGGTTGACGTGTCTGAGGCTCTGTCTCAGAGAAGCTATGCTCGCGAAGGGAAGCTGGTTATCGAGGTCAGAGACCCGATATGCCCGTGGAACAACGGCCGGTTCCAGTTGGACGGCGGTCTCGAAGGCGGGCAGTTCCGCTCAACCCCCGCTTCGCCCGACATTTCGATGGGCGTTGCTGACCTCGCAGCCGGATACCTTGGAGCGACGCCATACCGCGCCCTGCATCACGCATCCCGAATTCAGGAACACCGACCTGGAGCGATAAAGCAGTTGGACGAAATGTTCGCCACCGACTCCCAACCCTGGTGCGCCCACGACTTCTAGTTTTCCGTCTCAATCCTGGCCAGTAAGGCTGATCTCTCTTTGGATCGTCTGAGACGCTCGGGTTGAACGGAGGGAGAAAATCCGTGATTCCATCTGAGAATATCGGAACGGTGTTAGAAGACAACACCATAGTCTGGAAGCGACAAATGTCCGTGAACGCGCTTGATCTTTGGAATGCAGTCGCCACCAGACAAGGATTGAATCACTGGTTCATGCCAACCAGGTTCGAGGTGACTCAGGGAGGGCGCTTTTCATTCGAAAAAGGGTGGGACGGAATCATATCGGACATTACGCCTCGGCATCACATCCAATTTGACGCGGATGGCGGTGGCGGAGGGTATCTTCGATTCGAAATCGAAGTCAACGATCACGGATGTTTATTCTCGTTAACAGATCGAATGAGTGAAGGCCTGGACGCAAAACTCAACTTTTGGCCGGCCACGCCTTTGGATCACCTCCATCAGCCCGGAGGCCCCGGCGCACATTGGAACAGTGTGGCCGCGGGATATCACAGGTTCGTTGACTCGTTGGAGAGCCACATTACCGGCGCCTCGGTCAACTCAGATTATGATGAGCTGTGCGATATATACCGCGCCGTCCTGGATGATCATTATGGGCCCGACGTGATTCAGTGAAGCTCAGGAATAGCAATTCATGCAGCGACCTGGGAATCTGGGAAGCACAATGCTTCTTCGCCGAAGCTAAGGGCGACTACTATCCAGGCCGATAGGTCGGGTACGCGGCGCGGTCATGGGCGTCGGGAGGTTCCGGCGGATGCGCGGCGCACAACTGGTTGTCGATTCCGAAGACATCCTCACATGTCTGCTCGGAGGAGAAGTATTGATTGCCGATCACGCGATCCTGGGTTGAGGGTGTCTCAGTGCTGCTCTTAGTCTCGTAGCTACGCTGGTCGTAGCCAATGTCGTATTCGTTGGGTTGAGATGATGAGCCGTCTAGTCGGTCTTGAAAAACCTGGTACGGCCCGCCCGTGTAGCCGTAAATATGGCCTGTGAATGCGGTGGTGAACCCCAAAACCATGATGACGAGCATCAGCCCGACCCATCTGGACCGACTTGTGGCTGGTATGTCCATTGCTCGCGGCATTTACTCTCTCTTGGTCGGACGGTCGCAACCTCGCCATTCTGAGTCGCGGCGAAGAATCTGGTGGCGTCTGCGACAGCACTTGTAGTGCGCTCGGCCAGATTCTTCACTCCGTTCAGCATGGCGTGGCAACGATTCATTTAACTCGCCATTCTGAGTCACGGCGAAGAATCTGGTGGCGTCTGGGACAGCGCTTGTAGTGCGCTCGATCAGATGCTTCACTCCGTTCAGCATGGCAACGTAACTTTTCAATCCGATGTGCGCTTGCAGGCATGCAGGCAGATCCCTCGGACCGTCAGGCGTATTGATGGCCCTGCTTCAGATATTGGCCACATGGCGTATGTGGTCTCTGCGATTCCGAAGCTGCGAGGTTGTAGCGGTGTGGTTTAACCCGGCGGCTGCGAGTTCATGAGAATCCGATGAAGATCGCGCAGCCGCTCAGGTTAGCAAGGCGTTCAATTCTGGTCGATGTTGCCGTTGACCACGATGTCGATGTTCTGGCTGATGTTCTCGATGTCCACTCCGTCGTTGTCGCCGCCGCTGGTCGGGAAAGTCGGCCAGGGGCTGGTGCTTGTGCTGAACCACGGGCTGGTGGTGCTGGCGCTAAACAGCGAGCCGTATCCGTTGGCGATGTAATTGCCAGAGACCTCGTTCGTGATGTAGTTGTTGCCGCTGATCGTTTGCGTCATATTCGCTTCGTTGTTGACCACGGACGGCGATGTCATAGGGCTGTAGTAGCTGTGACCGTGCCCGAAGTGGTCAGGATAATACGGGTACCAGGAGTAGTACCCGGTGGTTCCACCGAAGGCCAGGGCCGCAGCCAGGGCGACAACCAGCAGCGCCAGTGTTCCTGAGATGACTCTGGTTTTTCTGCGCTTTCCAACAAACTTCATGTTGGATTGCTCCTCTCTATGGCTTCTGATTATTTGGTCGATTGTTTCGTTGCTTGAATGCGTTCCTAGTTTTGGGCCAGGAGGAACGCCAATTCCCGTTCAGTTTCGGCCAGACGAGACTCGACCGAGATGAGCCGTTTTTGAATCGAACCCACAGCCTGGATGAGTTCAGGAACGTGCCGTTCCAGTGTCATGACCCGGCCATCCAGGGCTGCCATATCGCGCTTGACGTTTATGATGGATGTTTCCAGCGCGTTGATCTTCACGTCGGTGTTGCGCTGCACCTGGGCTATGTCCCTGCGCAGAGCGGCTTCCCGACGGGAGGCGTCCCGCTGGATGTCGGTCATCTGGCGCTGGATGGAGGCGATTTTCGCATCGGCCTGTTTGGTGACGCGGTCAATCTGAGTCTGGAGGAACTTGAATCGGGCGTCTGTGGATGCCTCGAAACGAGCCTGCTGGGTTCGCAGCGCCAGAACATCAGACTCGGCCTGGGCGCGCACGGTCTCGATTCTGCCTGCCATGCTGTCCAGGGCGTGTTGAGTCTGCATCTTCAGGTCGCCGACGATCCCCGCCAGTTGGGCAATTCTCGCCACGGAGAATCGCTCGACCCTGGCGATGTCTTGGGCCAGGGCGAGTTCGCCATGCTCCAGTGACCTCACCCGGCCATCCAGGGAGAACAGCTTGGTGAAGATGGCCCGAAGCTGGGGGCAGTCGGGACTGCATAGCTTCTGGACAAGAATCTGGACCACGTTGTCCACATCCACGTCCACCTCAACGTCGGTGGAGTTGGATGCGGATGGTCCGCTGGAAGAGCCGTAATAATCCCAGGCCGGACCATACGAGTAAGACGGGTCCGACGTGGTTGACTCGGGGTCTCCTGTCGTCCCGCTGACGGCCAGAACCAGCAACATGGCCCCTGCCAGTATCGCTGTCATCAGGCCCAGGCCCATCCTGTTCATGAGTTTCCTGCTGCGTCTGTGTTTATTCATGCCTCACCTATCTCTGCCGTGGTTTTGTTTGCCCAGGGCGAAACGTAAGAGATTTTTCCTTGACTGATACCACCCATATACCCTTTTGAATCTATTTTCGGCGTGATAGAAACGGTACTCTGATGGCATCCCTTAGGAGAGCAGGCACTGCCTATGGGATTCTGCGAGCGGTGTGGGGCGAGAGTAGGCGTGCTTCTTGCCCCCCGTTCTTCTTCTGAGCTTTTAAGCTTCTTCCGTGTTGCCGTTCCTCTGTCGATTCTCAATGGCGTTTTTGAGAGTCGACGAACTTCCCTGTAAATTCCGCGATTGTTAGTTTGCTACCTGAACGATGCGACCGGAGATGGTGTAGAAACCAGGCTTGATGTCGTCCTTGCTCTCGATGGTGATGTCGATAGTTTCGGAGTTACCGCTGTTGACGACCATCAACCAACTGCTGCGAGTGAGTTGAGCTTCCTTCAACGTGGTTCCGGTGGATGCCTCCACCTCTACGTCAATTCCCCGGGGGACGTTCAGTTCCATGATGGCGTTGCCGTCTGCGTCCGAGTTGTTGTTGATCGCGAGTTTGAGTATCCCTGTGTCGCCAACGTGCATCTCGATAGCCGCTGTGAACGAGGAACCGTCATCATTGACTGTGACTACGGCGTCGTCAGCGCCGGTAACGCTGTGAGATGCTGCGGTATCGTCGAGAACGATGGATTGTTCTACCACCAGCCCTGTCGAACCCTGGACTCCTCCGCTCAAAACGGGTCCGACTGCCTGACCGGCTGTCGCCGCGATGATCAATACACTGAGTCCGGCGAACCACATGGGCACGGCGAACCGACCGAATCCGATTTTCCTCTTGAGCAGTTTTTTCATTGTGATTGGTCCTTTTTTGGTCGTTCTCGCTCTTGTTTGGGTCTGAGAAGTTACTTGATCTAAACCAAGAATATACCGTGTCTATACCTCCATCTAGTGGAAAAGTAATGCCACGAGGATATAGAAGCGAGTTATTGCTAGATGTAACGGATAATCTGCAATGTATTGTCTTGTATAGGAGAGACACCTGCGACAGCACAGTATCGAAAGCAGGCGTTGTCGAGCGGAATATGAGGGCGGAATCGACGAAATGGATAGTCTGTGGTGAGGTTCTACGATATAGACTGAACCAGATACGATCGGTAATCGTTGGACATAAAACGAAACGAGGCCAGGTTGATGGTTCGCGGCAAGCGCACCGAGTCCAAGAAATTCGGCCTGCGGAGAGAAGCGCGTGAACCGTTCACAGAGCAGCCGTCATGTCTTGACGACCAGATTCTTCGATTGCGATCTCAGAATGGCGCACAGTTGCCATACTGAGCGGAGCGAAGTATCTGGTCGCTGCACATCCACGGTTGCTCAGCGAAGACAGTTTCTTCGATTGGGATCTCAGAATGGCGAGTTCTGACTGCTGATACTTGAAGCCATCCTCAATAAGAAACACCGCCCACAGAGATTGCGGGCGGTGTTCGCATAATTCGAATATCTGCTCGGAGGCAGGGGCTAGTTGGCGACCTGAATGATCCTGCCGGTGACGGTGTAGAAGCCTGGAGTGAGGGTGTCTCTGCCCTCCAGAGTGATATTGATGGTGTCTGAATTGCCGCTGGGAACCTGCATGAGCCACGAAGTGCGGGTGAGTTGGGCCTCCTTGAGACCCTCGCCTCCACTGGACGACTCGACCTCGACGTCGATGCCTCTGGGCGCGTTCAACTCCATAACGGCGTTGGTCACGGCATCAGAGCCATTGTTGAGCTTCAATTTGAGCGTGGCATCGTCGCCGACGTGCATCTCGATGGCGGCTGTGAACGCAGCGCCTTCATCGCTCACCGTTACCAGCGCGTCGTCGCTGTGTCCCTCTGTGTACACGACAGTGTTGTTGGTGGAGGTGGCGCTCAGCAACAGGGACTGCTCGACAACCAGGCCGGCAGAGCCTTGAATACTGCCGCTCAGCACCGGGCCTACCGCCTGACCAGCGGCAGCGATGATGAGCAGACCGATGAGTCCGACCATCCAGACAGGCGCCGTCAGGCGGCCGAATCGTATCTTCATCCTGGAAAACTTCTTCATTAATTATCTCCTCCCGATTACGCTTCGCCGTTGTCAGGCCGAATCAGGTTGGAATGTTCTGGGCTTTGATTACTGTGCTTACTTTTATAACCGGCTTATATAACTGTGCCTAGTCATCCGCTTATATAAGCGGATTATCTAAGTGGCTTATAGAAGAATGCTCTATGGGAGGATTGCCAGCCTAGCGTAGGTGAAGCATCTGGTTGTTTGTGGCGACCGCCGTATTGTTAGCGACCAGCTTCTTCGAGACCACTCTCAGAATGGCGTGACATATCAAGCATCCTGGACATGCTGAGTTGAGGCGAAGCATCTGGTCGTGTGCGGCGGCGCTTGCCTTCTAATTCAGGGCGACGAACATGCCCAACTGTCAGTTCACATGAGGAGACATGCGCGGTGGAAAACAAAAACGGGAGCCAACTGATGGCTCCCGTTATGTTTAGGCGATTATTGCCGGATGAGTCGGGACGCTAGGCCGGCACCTTGTACCCGAACCCGCGCACCGTGATTATGAACTTTGGATCGACGCCGCTGTCTCCCAGCTTCTTGCGCAGGTGCTGGATGTGCAGCTTGACCAGGTAGGAGTCCGCCGAGGAAGGGTCCATCCCCCAGACCGACTCTATGAGCGAGTCGCGGGTGACGACCTTGTTGGCGTTCTGCACCAGCATGGACAGTATCTTGAATTCGGTGGGCGTAAGTTTAACGCGGTCGTCGTTGACGAATACCTCAGCCGAATCCGGGTCCACCTTGATCTGACCTGCCTGCATGACTCTGCTCTGGGGAGCGTTGTTGCCGCCGCCGGTGCGCCTCAGAACGGCGGAGGCTCGGGCAAGAAGCTCGAACGGGGAGAAGGGTTTGGCAACATAGTCGTCGGCTCCCATCTCCAGGCCGCGGACCTTGTCTGCCTCTGAGGCTCGCACTGTCAGCATGATCACAGGCACGTGAGATACCGAGCGAATGCCTTCCAGCACCGCGAACCCGTCGCGGTCCGGCAGATTTACGTCCAGCACAACCAGGTCGTAGGTGTCCGTGGACGCTGCGTCAATGGCCCCGTTTCCGGTGTCTCTGAGATTGACATCGGACTCGGGCCAGCGCATTGAGAACGCCATGTTAATAGTTTCGCCAACTTCTGGGTCGTCTTCGACAACGAGGACTTTCATTCTGACGCTCCCTTTCTCCATAGCGGAATGGTGAACGTGAACCTCACCTGTCTGCCTGTGTCCTCCACGCTGATCCGGCCTCCGTGAGCTTTGACCAGCGAGTCAACCACGCTTAGGCCCAGACCTGCTCCAGGTTTGTAGCCTCCGGCAGACGATTTTTGGAACGGTTCAAATAGCTTGTCTTTAACTTCAGGGTCCAGCCGAACGCTTGGGTTTGCGACACTTATCTTGGCGTGAGGAGCGGCCTTTGTGGCCTCGACTCGCACAATTCCTCCCACTGGCGCGGCTTTGATAGCGTTGGAAAGGATATTTGCCACGATCTGCTGGAGCCGTATCTCATCTCCCGTGACCATCAGGCCCTGCTTTTTGCGCCACTTTCCAACAATGGTGACATCCCTGTCGTTGGCAGCGGGAGTCATCTCGTCCACCACCTGTTCGATGATTGAGACCATATCCACCGGCGAACTGTATAAGGAGAGGCCGCCACTGCGAGCCGTGGCAACATCCAGCAGGTCGGTGATCAGGCGTTCGAGCCTGGCTGTGGACCGGGACATGTTGTCCAGCAATCGAAGCACGATACCGGACTGCGCTATGCCTGCTTCAGGGCTTCCCAGCATCTCCTGGGCGGCTTTGAGAGAGGTCAGCGGGGTCTTAACTCATGGTGAAGCACTGAGTAGAAATGCTCTCGGGACTTCTCGGCTTCCTGGAGTCGGGCCAGTTGGCGCTTGTTGTTCTGGTATAGCTCACTCAACTCCTTTGCGTAGATCTCCAATTCGTGACTGTGAATCAGAGTCTCTGTGAGGTTGTTGATTACAGTGAGCCAGACCTCGGAGGTCCCGGTGTTGACGGGGATCACCACAAGGTGCAGGTCTCGGTCATCGCCCAGCAACCCCTTGAGCCTGCACTCGAAGTCCCAGCCTTCCCGCAGTTTGCTTTTGCGCTGCCAGATTTGCTGGATGACTGAAACGTCGTCTGAAGACGATGCCAACTCGGCAATGGCTATGCCGGGTGCGGTTTCCGGGGCCAACATTCCAACTGCGCCTGAGTTGAGGGCCAGAATATAGCCCTGCTCATCGCAGATTAGCGCCGGAAGCCCCACATCGTTCAGATGAGCGGTGATGGCGTCAGCATTGCCGATGATTTCGACGGTCTGTTGTGTGTTGGTGTACATATTCGTGGTGAAGGGTGACATTTAGGACTACAAAAGACGTAAGTCTATACCTTACAACTCGAAATCCCATGTCCTCCGTTTGCGCTCCGTTCCGGCTCATTATGCTCTCTGAAAAAGTATAAGACAAGTACCTTGATTACAATTCAACCCATTTCGAGCGCTTATCTATACCTAACCTATACACTCATCCCTCGGTTTTGAAACTGAACGGTTGTGTTACTCGACCAAACGGCGCCGTTTTGGTTGCCCAAAGGG
>JASLRP010000440.1 GCA_030743915.1 SAR202 cluster bacterium
CCAGCCGTGGAAGTGCTCGTGGAACTTGATGATCTTGTCTTTGCCGGTGTATGCGCGAGCGATTCGCAGCGCCAGCAAGGTGGACTCGGTGCCTGCCGAGGTAAAGCGGATTCGCTCGAGCTTGGGCATGAGCCGCTTGACCGCCTCGGCATACTCGACCTCCCAGGTCGTAGCGCCGCCCAGGTGGGTGCCCTTGTCGATCTGAGCGCTGATCGCGTCGGTCACCGCCTGGGGGCTGTGGCCCAGCAGCAAGCTGCCGTTGCCCATCACGTAGTCGATGATCTCGTTGCCGTCAACGTCGTACTTGAACGGCCCGTCGGCGTGGTCAATGTACACAGCGAAGGGCGAGGTGAATCGAGTCTGGTGGGTGACTCCTCCGGCGAACACGTCCTTGCCTCGCTCGTGCCAGTCCACCGATTTGCTGAATTTCTGGACGTAACGTTCTTCGATTGTTGCCATGAATCACCCTCCATCGCGCCGGGTTGATTTCGCCGCAATCCGCCTAATTTTCACGCGCCGCCAATGCCTCGATCTCCACCAGAATGTTGGGCCTGCCGAGAGCGGGAACGCCGACCACCGTGGAGGCTGGCCGATACTCGCCCAACGCTTCCTTCAAGCCTCTGGCGACAGGCGAAAGATTCTCCTGTCCCACGACATATGTTCTCGTGCAAACGATGTCCGAATACAAAAATCCCTGGTTTTCGATGCCCCATTGTATCCAGTCCAGGGTCTGGAGCGTCTGGCCGTAGGCGTCGAAGGGCGAGCCTACCCTCTCGTCGAGTTGCACCGAGGTCGTCCCTGAGATATAGACCACGTCGCCCACCGCCACAGAGCGGCAGTAGTGGTGATCTTCCTCGTAGGGGCGTCCCGAACTCAGGTTGCGGCGAGACTCGGTCGCGCCCATAATGGCCTCAACCTCAATCATCTCTCCCAGCCTGCGATCTCCGACACCCTGCACTGTGATACCCGCCGAGGTCGGGTGATGAGGGTGCATGACGCCCAGACGTTCATCCACAGTGTTGGTCCCCACGTAGGCGACGTTGGTGTAGTGCCGGGCGCTGACGATGTCGGTGCGACGGCCTCCAAGCGAGCCGATCATCGCCCCTATTTTGCCGGTGATCCATCGGGCCTGTTCAGGCAGGTCGCCAGGGAACAGACAGTCTCCGCTTGCCTGAAGGGTCGTCACTCCAGACACCCAGATGTCGTCGCCGACTCGGACAGCCCCGGAGTATCCCCAGTCAGCCGCGTTGGGCATGTCGTAGGCGCGGGTTGTGCGACTGGACGAGGAGCCTTGAACGGCTTCGATTTCAAATAGCGAAGTGGCTCCGTCAGGCAGGAAGTGGACCTGAGTCATGCTCAACGCCGGGCGAATGTTTAGGAATGCGGTTCCGTGGGCAAGCCCCAGAGAGTCGCGATCTGATGGCTCGGTGTAGAAGATTCTGGAGCGGACGACGTCGTCGAGCGAGGAGCCAAGCCGGGTCAACGCCTCTCGCGACTGGTCAACTGCGCCCTGGAACTGGGCGACTGCCGTGTCTCCATCTCCCGACAGCCCGGACACGAAGATGCGGCCGGCAACCTCCACCGCTCCGCCTGCGCCGTAGAGTCCCTCGGTTGCGGGGTCGATTGAAATGCGTTGGCTCATGACATCATCTCTCGTCGGGCGGGTTTTATGGTGGACAACGAGTGGCTGTGATTATCGTCAATTCGGGTTTTGCTGGCAACTCTCAGTCATGTTCAGGCTCAATTGTTGCGCAACTGGCCGATCTGGGCTAGATTGAGCGACAACATGAGATTGGTTAATCTGTTCATCCTGACAATCGCTGGTGCGTCATGATGTCAGCCCATTTACGGCGGGACCTGACTGCTGGAATGGCAGCGGGACTCATTGCGGGGATAGTGTCCGGCCTTCTAGGGATGTCCGCCGACGCCCCCGGCCTGTTCAACGTGTCCCTGGATGGCGTGAGCCTGGTCTGGCACTTGCTGGCGGCGATTCCCCTGGGAGGGCTGTGCGGGACGCTGTTCGGATATCAGCCCAGAGGATATGCCGCGTCCATCAGCGGCGGTCTGCTGTTCGGGCTGATGCTGTGGATAATCGGCCCTCTGACCCTTGCTGCGCTCACAGACGACGCAGGCCCATCGTGGTCCGCATCTGACGCATTTCAAAAATTCCCCAGCGTGTTTGTTCATATGGTGTATGGAGGACTGACCGGCCTGTTGACCTTCGTCTCCGCTGCATTCTACGTGAGGACCAGACCCATTTCAGAGGAGCCAGCGTCCCAGACCGATGTGACCAGAGTCGTGATCGTAGGTGGAGGGTTCGGCGGGATAGCCGTCGCGACCCGCCTGGAGCGGATTTTCTGGCGCGACCCGAATTTCGAGGTCGCGATGATCAGCCAGAGCAACTATCTGCTGTTCACGCCCATGTTGGCCGAGGTCGCGGGAAGCGCCCTGGAGCCTCAGCACATCAGCGCCCCGGTGCGAGCGGCCCTGCCTCGGACCCGATTCATTCGGGCCGACGTGCTGGATATTCATACAGACACACAAACTCTGCATTACTGCGCGAGCGATTCCGATGTCGTCGAATCGTTGGACTATAGCCATCTGGTTCTCGCGTTGGGTTC
>JASLRP010000441.1 GCA_030743915.1 SAR202 cluster bacterium
CGCCTGCCCGTCGGGCGTGCCGTACGGCAAATTGATCGAGACGACAATGACAGAAGTCGCCGAACGCCGTAAAACCTTTGTGGCCAGTTCAGCGACAAACACCGCGCTAAAATGGGTCGTGCCTGAGCAAGGCCGGCTCAGCATGGCTGTGGCCGCGGCGAGGATGTATCAAAAATCAGGACTTCAGAATGTTGTTCGAAAGTCGGGCCTCCTCAATCGGATTTCTCCTGAACTCGCCGAGATGGAAAGCTCAATGCCTGAATTTCCGTCCACGACTTTCCGAGCCAAAGGACAGGTGATATCCGCCAGGGGCGAAAAAACGAGCCGCGTCGCTCTTCTCTCCGGATGTGTCATGCCACTGATGAACGGCCCGCAGATGAACGCGGTCGTTCGCGTGCTGGCTCGAAACGGCGTCGAGGTGGTTGTCCCCAAGAATCAGGGATGCTGTGGCGCCATCAACTCTCACGTTGGCGATATGTCCACCGCGCGCGAGCTTGCGCGACGGAACATCGACACGTTTATGGCGCTTGATGTTGATGCTATCGTCGTGGCGTCGGCTGGGTGCGGGTCCAGGATGAAGGAGTACCACGACCTTCTGAAAGACGATCCAGAATACACTGATATGGCCGATCTCCTCTCTCGGATTGTCAAGGACATCCACGAACTACTGGTGGAGATTCCCTTGGAAGTTCCGACAGCCGAGCTGGATTATCGAGTGACTTACCAGGACTCCTGCCATCTCGCAAACGCCCAGAAAATTACGGCCCCGCCGAGACAGATATTGAAATCGATTCCGGGTCTTGAATTCGTCGAGCTCCCCGGTGCCTCAATCTGTTGTGGCAGCGGTGGGACGTACGTACTCACCGAGCGGGATTTTTCGCTCAGATTGTTGAAAAATAAGATGGACGCCGTGGCTGGCACCGGAGCCAACATCGTCGCGACAGCCAATCCGGGTTGCTTGATGCAATTGCAGATGGGAGCCGCTAGAAACAAAATGCCCGTCGAGGTTCGCTACGTGACAGACCTGCTGGACGAGGCGTATCGCAAAGAATAATAGGCATACTTAAACGCGAAAACAACAATTTGGAGAGGAGAACTTCATGGACCTGGGACTGCAAGGAAAAGTCGCTCTGATAACAGGCGGCAGCGAAGGAATCGGCAAAGCGGCAGCGCTTTCGATGGTTGCTGAAGGCGCAAAGGCAACGATTTGCGCCCGGCGAGAGGATGTCCTAAACGCAGCGGCTGACGAGATCCGCTCGGCGACCGGTGGTGAGGTGCTCGCCGTGGCCGCTGATGTCAGCACACCAGAGGGCGTTCAAGCGGTGCTCGATGCCACGCTGTCGCAATTCGGTCGGTTAGACATTCTTGTCAACAACGCAGGCACGTCCGCAGCCGGCCCTTTCGAGAGTGTCACAGATGAAGGATGGCAGACTGACCTGGACCTGAAATTGTTCGGCGCCATCAGATTCTCCCGCTTGGCCCTTCCCCACATGCGCACCCAGGGCGGCGGCAGGATAATCAACGTGACCAATCTGGGAGCCAAGGCGCCGGGCGCGGCATCGGTCCCGACTTCGGTCAGCCGAGCGGCTGGAATTGCCGTGACCAAAGCGATGTCAAAAGAATTCGCCTCGGACAACATCCTGGTCAACACCGTGTGCATAGGGCTCATCAAGAGCGGACAGCACGAGTCACGATTCGAGCGGACCATGTCTGATACTCCCGACGCAACGCTCGAAGGCATGTACGAGAGCATGGGAAGCCGAGTTCCCCTGGGCCGCGTGGGCGAGGCCGCCGAAGCTGGTGACGTAATCGCGTTCCTGGCATCGGAACGAGCAAGCTATCTTACCGGAATCGCCGTTAATATTGACGGAGGCACGTCGCCTGTGGTCTAGCGACTCACGAGACAATCGGAGAACGAAAACAGGTCGGCCCACTAAAACGGGCCGACCTGTTTTCGTTCTTTCGCAATCACTCGAAGCCAATCCCGGTCTGCCCCTGATGTCTGAGAGCGTGGTCAGCCAGCACCAGAGCCATCATCGACTCGACAATAGGAACGGCCCTGGGAAGCACGCATGGATCGTGGCGGCCCCTGCCTTTCATCACAGCGGGATTGCCCTCGTTGTCCACGGTCTCTTGCTCCTGGAGGATGGTCGCGGTGGGTTTGAAGGCGCCCCGAATCACGATGTTTTCGCCATTGCTGATTCCACCCTGGATTCCGCCTGAGTAGTTGGTGCGGGTGCGAATTCGGCCCCCGTCGCTGTAGAACGGGTCGTTGTGCGTCGATCCGGTCATGGTCGTCCCAGCGAACCCGGACCCGACCTCGAAGCCTTTGCACGCCGGCATGGAGAGCAGGGCTTTCGCCAGATCGGCCTCCAGTTTGTCGAACACTGGCTCGCCCAGCCCCGGCGGGACATTCCGGGCCACGCATTCCACGACGCCTCCCAGCGAATCTCCGTCTTTGCGGGCCTCTTTGATCCGCTCGATAATCTGAAACGCAACGTCCTCGTCGGGGCATCGGGCGATGTTGGACTCTACATCGGCTTGAGTGACCGTGTCAGGATCGATCTGAGCGCTGATGGTCCAGACCTGCTTGACGTAGCCTACGATCTCCACCCCAAATGCCGCCGCCAGGAGTTTCTTAGCGATGGCCCCTGCCGCGACTCGTCCCACCGTCTCTCGGGCGCTCGCGCGGCCTCCGCCCATCCAGTTGCGGATACCGTACTTTGCGTCGTAAGTGTAGTCGGCGTGGGAAGGCCGGTATGTCGTCCTCATGTGCTCGTAGTCGCGGGAGCGGGCATCCCGGTTCCAGACGCCCACGAGAATTGGGGTGCCGAGGGTCAGCCCCTCGAATACGCCTGACAGAATTTCCGCCTGGTCGCCTTCGCGTCGTTGGGTGGAAATCTCGCTCTGGCCGGGCCTGCGTCGGTCCAACTCCTTCTGGATATCGGTCACATCCAGTGGCAGTCTCGGTGGACAGCCATCGACCGTGACGCCGATGGCGTCTCCGTGGGACTCTCCCCAGGTGCTTATGCGAAACATTTCTCCAATTGTGTTGCTCATGATTTTTGACTCGCGGTTCCCGTCTGTTGGATCGTGTTAGACGTACTTCTCATGTAATCGTTCGAGGTCAATTCGCTGGCTGGCATCCTCGCACACGCGGACATTGGCTTCAACCATCTCTGGTGTTCTCATGCCTACCAGAGCCACATCCACCAGAGGGTTGGACAGTACGAAATTCAGGAGGTCTCCAGTGTAGTCATGGTCGTCGGTGGGGTTCGCCAGCTTGACCCACTTCTGGAAGATTCCTGATGTTAGCGTGCGCATCGTGCAGATGCCCATGTCCTGCTGTTCTGCCTCGAACATGCTGCCGAATGGTCGGGTCTGCTCCGCTGGATGCTGATGCAACAGATTGTACGTCATCTGGACCGTGTCGAAACGCCCGGATTCGATGAACTTGTAAACGCCGGCATTGTTATCCTCGGTCGTGAATCCGATGAAACGGACCATCCCCTCTTCGCGCAGGGCCTCTAACTGCTCCATCAGCCCGCCCGCTCCGAGAATTGACGATGTCATGTCGTCAGAATACGACGATCCGTGGATCTGAATGAGGTCGAGAGCGCCCTTTCGCAGTCTTTCGAGGCTGCGCGCCACGCTATCTTGGGCATCAGTTACGCTGGGCGCCAGTTTCGATCCCAAAAAAACTTCGCGATCAACCTGAGAGAGAGCTTCGCCGAAGATCGACTCGCCAGCGCCGTCACCGTAGCCTGCGGCGGTGTCAAAGTAGGTGATACCAAGCTCCACAGCCCGCAGAATGGCGTCTATGACGGATTGACGTTCATCGGCGACAGTTGGGTCATATCGATCCAGATAATTGCTCAGTCCGGCGGGAGCGCCTCCGAATCCCAGGCGGCTGACTGTTGCCTCAGTTCTGCCGAATCGAACGTGTTCCATGAACCCCTGAGTCTTTCTGAATCGATGCCGATGCTTGGATGAGCGCTGGTCGTTATGTTATCATCTGCGGGTTGCTCAGGTGGCGACCATCATCCTCCCGACCTGATCGGGTCCGAACTGAACACCTGTGAGCGCCTGTCGCTTCGGCGATTGAGCGCCGCTCGCAGTTCGGGCCCCTTTTTCTTTCAGGTCGTTCCAACCGTTCTTCTTGCCGTTTCGTTTATGAAGATATAAAATTGCTTCATGAATGATGATTCAGGCGCTCAATCGAGCGCAGGTGAGGCCGACGAGGGTCCAAAACCTTCGCCTCCAGGCGCCTCAACGAATTCGCCCTCTTCCACGAAAAGCCAACCCCAGAGCGGCATTGCCTCTGCGGCAGGGCGTTCAAACGATCAGACCAGTGGCACAACTACGACCATTGCTGGTGGTCGTAGTGTGGGTTCCAATCCCAGTTGGCGTGAAACATTTTCCTCCCTGAAAGAGCGGGAATTCATGTTCCTGTGGCTGGGGATGCTCGCGCTCATGGGCGGCATGCAGATGCAGATGCTGGCCAGAGGTTATCTGGTGTACGACCTGACCGGGTCGGCTTCGTTGCTGGGGGTCGTGAATGCTGGTTCTTCTTTGCCCATGCTCGTTCTGGCCCTCTTCGGAGGCGCCATCGCCGATCGCATGGAACGAAAACGTCTGATACAAATCGGCCAGGGTGTGGCGGGCGCCCTTTCTCTCGGTGTGGCATTCGCGATCTACACGGGTCACATCGAGTGGTGGTATCTGATGATATCGGGCCTGATTCAGGGCACAGCCTGGGCTTTCATGATGCCTGCCAGGCAGGCGATCATTCCTCAATTGGTGGGAGCAGACAAACTTACCAATGCGATGGCCCTCAACGCCGCCGGAATGAGCGTCATGACCTTGCTGGCTCCAGCATTGGCAGGTGGATTGTACGCATGGGCTGGACCAGACAAAGTGTATTTCATCATCGGCAGCCTGGGGATTATCGCGATGATTGTGACGTCTTTCATCCGAGCGCCCGCCGGCCCTCAGCGGACACGCAAACCCGCGATGCTGAGAGACATTGGCGAAGGGTTACAGTACATTCGCAAGAACAATCTCGTCATGGTGCTGTTGTTCATTGGATTAGCGACGTCACTACTGGCAATGCCCTTCAGGTTCCTGATGCCAGTGTTCGTGGTCGATGTCTATCACCTGGATTCGAAGGCGATGGGACTGCTCATCGCGGTCATGGGCGGAGGATCGCTGGTCGGATCGCTGGTAATTGCAGCGTTGGGCAACTGGCGGAGAGGCATGTTGCTGATCCTCGGCAGTTTCGCATCCGGGATCGCTCTTTTGCTGCTTGTGTTGTTCCCATTCTACTACGCGGCGGCAGCAATAATGATCATCTTGGGAGTCGGAGATTCCACTCGCCGGACGCTGAACCAGTCCATGATGATGGAGGTTGTGGAGGATCAGTTCAGAGGGCGGGTGATGAGCGTTTTCATGATGAACTTCGGCCTGATGCCCCTGGGCGTTCTGCCGACAGGAATCCTGGCCGATGCGGTGGGGCCTCGATTCGCCATCGGGACGCTAGCCGTGCTGCTGCTGGTGATTACGACAATGGTCCTGGTCACTCAAAAGCAACTGCGTTCGATACGGTAATCAGTCCGATTTAGCTCCATTCCGCCAGATTGGCAACTTAGAATTCGACCGTCCAGGGAAACCTCTCTGTGGCGAATGCTCGATCCAGAGTTTTGAGACTCCCTCGGGTGTGTTCTTCGATCCGCCCAGCGCGCCCAAGCGTCGACAGCGTTGTCCCGCCCAGGTAGATCGACGCCAGATCGCTCACCGAAATCTCCAGGTCTGGCGAGCGGCTGGTCGGCTTGCAGGAAACTCCATCTGGACTTGTCTCGACCTCGATGCGCTTTTCGTTCCACAAGCACATTGGATCGTGGACCTGGATTACGACGCGACACTCGGACGCATAGCTGCGGGACGACAAGGCTTTCTGGACATCGACCAATCTGAGCCAGAGACCGTCCTGGACCGAGCGCTCCAAACGTCGAGGTTCAGTCAACATCCAGGGCAACGGGTCGTCTATCGGGCGGCTCGACGCAACAATCGAGTCCATCAATTCGATTCCGAAACAGTGCCTCCAGAGCGCGCTCTCAACCTTTGGCGTCGCTCCGAGAAGCAATAGCACGACTACTTCAGACCTGTCACGGATTCGGTACGACACGAGTCCGCCAGGGCCGCCATAGCCATCGTGAACGACATGAAACAACTCACTGCCGCCTTCGCGCCAATGCTCTGGATCGGACGCGAAAGCGTCCCACCACTGACCGTTGTAGTCGAACATGCCTGAACGCTCGCGCCGGACCCGGTCGTAGATCACCGGGCCAATCTCGCGAGCTTCTTGAGGACTCACGAATCGAGTCTCGACTGTTGCGCTCGCGGGACCTGTCATCCCGGTGTGCTCACGTCGGATGCTCCAGTTTTCGATCCAGGATGCGATGCCATACCCGAACCTTTCGTAGATCGAGCTTTCTGTTGCGGTAAGCCCTGCCAGTGGTTCCCCTCTTTCGTGAAAATCGGAGAGTTGACGCTTCGTCATTCTGGTCAGAATTCCGTTTCTGCGGTGAGTCGGCAGGACAGCCACCCAATCAACGTATGCCAGAGGAACAGCGCCACCCGGCACGCTCATCGTGAACGTGTGCGCGGATGTTGTCCCAACGACCCTGTCCCCATCGAAAGCGCCGATTGTCCGGTCGATTTCAGTCGTGCCTCGAATCTGAAGCTGCCTCGCTTCGGTTGTATGCTCTCCGAATCCCAGCGCGGCGGCGCGCTCCCACGCAGGAAACTCTTCCTCCGTGATCGTCCGCACCTTTATCGTATTCTGAATTCGGTTCAAACCAAGCAACCATCGATTCTCGATCAGAAAGATAACCTGATTTAACGCGAAAAGGCGACCAGAATGATCGCCTCTTCGCATCAAACATTCTGTCGAATTGGAGACTTAAGAGTTGTTCTCCTCGTCCATCCTGAGCGCCACTTCGGCAACTTCGGCGACGCTCTGAGCCACGACCGCAGGATTCAGTCCCGCAGCGTGATCCAGATAGCCTGCCCTGGTCAGCATCGACGCCAGCTTCCCTCCTCGGAACAGGTCCAACGCCCATTCCAGCGAGTCCGGGACGGTGGTCGTGTCGAGGTAAAGCCGCTGGTTCTTGGAGCGGGGGCCATAGTGGTAGTGAGGAGCCTTCTGAAAGCAGTCGAAAGTCAGCAGCTCGAACTCGTCGCCGTCTATGTCACCCAGAATATGGATTGTCACGCCCTCATCCTCGCCCACATGTCGGTATTCCAGACAAAAACGCACGGGCCCGGCCTCGATGATCACGTCCCCGCGATTGTGGAACACGACCCTCCGGCCCTCGAAGGCCATCTCTCGGGCTTTGGCCTCCGTCTCATCCAGCGTGCTGGAGAGTTGGTCCGCATCAATGCCATCGGCCAGGTCGCCGTATCCTGCTCGACGCACCATCTCCGATAATTGTGTCCGAAGTTGAATGATCGTCCAGTCCAGAGGGTTGCCTTCAGTGGTCTGGTCCAGCATCAATCGTTCATTGAGTTTTGAAGGGCCATAGTGATAATGCGGCTGATGATCGAAACAATCGAACCGCAGAAGTTCGACCTCCTCGCCGTCCACATCTCCCAGCGCATGGATGCAAAGGCCCTGGTCGGAGAGCAAGTCTCGATACTCCAGGCCAAACTTAATATTGCCGTCGCCGATAATTACGTCGCCACGTTCTGTCATTCC
>JASLRP010000442.1 GCA_030743915.1 SAR202 cluster bacterium
TGAGGGCGAGATCATCGTCACCAGGCCATCCCACAAGGGAGCGCATGTCGTCGAGATTTCGTAAGACCATTATGCTGACATTTAGTGACGAGTTTGAAACGGGCACGTTCTGAGGATCACAAAGGACGCGCGTGACTCCCATAATACGAAAATCTGATAGCTGAAGGCTGGATGCTGATGGCTCTAATAGTTCAGAAATACGGCGGAAGCTCTCTGGCAGACGCTGACAAGATCAAGAACGTTGCCCGGCGCATCGCCAGGACCCGCGACGCCGACAACAAGGTCGTGGCAGTCGTCTCGGCGATGGGCGACACCACCGACGATCTCATCGCGCTCTCCGAGCAGGTATCGGAGCGTCCAGAACCGCGAGAGATGGACGTTCTCCTCTCGACGGGTGAGCTTGTGTCCTGCACCCTCATGGCGATGGCCCTGCGCTCTATGGGCTACAAAGCCATCAGCCTCAGCGGAGCGCAGGCCGGGATACGCACCAACTCCTCGCACGGCGAGGCCCAAATAGCCGGCATGCATCCCGAGAGATTGATGCAGGAACTGGACAACGACACCATCGTCATCGTGGCAGGGTTCCAGGGCATCAGCGAAGACCTGGACATCACGACGCTGGGCCGTGGAGGCTCGGACACCACAGCCGTTGCTCTTGCGGCTGCGATGGGCGCGGCAAGATGCGAAGTTTACACCGATGTTGACGGCATATACACCGCCGACCCCCGGCTGGTCCCAGCCGCCCACAAACTGGACGACATCAGCTTCGAGGAGATGCTGGAGCTTGCCAGTTACGGCGCCAAGATGAACCCGCGCTCCATAGAATTGGGTATGGTCTATGACACGCCGATACTGGTGGCCTCAAGCTACCGCGACGAACCAGGAACGCTCATTCACGGAGGCGCCGATATGAACAGACAGGTTGGGGAGATACGAAATCGGGTGTCCGGTATCGCCACAGACACCAACGTTTCCAAGATTACAGTCCGAGGCGTCACCGACCGTCCGGGAATTGCGGCCAGTCTCTTCGAGCCGCTGACAGAGGTGGGCGTGAGCGTGGACGTAATCGTCCAGAACGCCAGCGTCGGCGGGTCCACCGACATGACATTCACGGTCAAACGCACCGACCTCGCCCGCGCCGAGCAGGTCGTTCAGCAGGTGGCAAACGATCTGGGAAGCGGCGAGGTTGTCACGGCATCGGACCTGGCGAAACTCAGCATCGTCGGCACCGGCATGCAGAACGCCCCCGGATACGCCAGCGCAATGTTCCGAACGCTGGCCGACGAGGGCATCAACATCGAGATGATTACCACGTCGGAAATCCGAATCACCTGCCTTGTGAATGAAGACCAGGTGGCCCAGGCCGCCCGCGCTCTGCACACCGCTTTCGACCTCGACACCACCGATTGAGTTTTTGTGTTCGCCCTCAACTGGCAGCAATTCACGATAACACACTTTTGTACTTGTCAAAAATACAGCCAAAAACACCTTGCGCCAGACCATTCGATAGATTAATCATGAAGCCGATTCACCTTCACAGGCTGTAGCTCACTTGGGAAGACCTTACGTTTCGGTAATAATTCCAGCTTTCAACGAAGCGACGAGGATCATCCCGACTCTCGAAAAGGTTGTCGAACACTTCAGTGACAAACCCTACGAGTGGGAGGTGGTCGTGGTTGACGACGGCAGCACGGACGCCACCGCGCAGATGGTAGAGGACTGGTCTCAGTCACATCCGTCTGTGCGATTGGAGAAGTCAGAACATCGGGGCAAAGGCTGGGCGGTGCGCAGGGGTATGCTATCCGCAACCGGCGCATACAGACTCATGAGTGACGCTGACCTCGCGGTGCCGATCCATTGGGTGGACCAGTTTCTTGAACAGATGGACCTCGGGCGCCACATCGTTATCGGATCACGCGAGGCTGCCGGAGCCAGACGATTCGATGAGCCAGCCTATAGGCACCTGATGGGTCGAGTGTTCAACTGGGTCGTCAAACTGTTGGCCGTCCGAGGATTTCAAGACACTCAATGCGGGTTCAAATGTTTTGACGAAAAAACCGCGCACGAATTGTTCAGCCTACAGAGAAATCCCGGTATGGGTTTCGACGGCGAAATACTGTACCTGGCATCCCAAAAGGGACTGAGCATCCTGGAGATGCCGGTTGACTGGTACCATCAATCAGAAAGCAAAGTCAGGCCAGGCGTGGACTCTTTGATAATGATCAAGGAAACTTTAACCATACGCTGGAACCATCTCCGCGGAGCCTACGGGAAGCTCACGTGAGAGAGGGACTGAGCGCAAAACCGACTTTTAATATGGACCAAACACATCAGCCATCAGAATCTAGGGCCATTAATCCCATTTTGGAGGGTTCAGTTTCGGTTGTTGTGCCCACATATAATGAGATGGAGAATATTCCGATGCTGGCCCAACGATTGTTTGGCCTGGGAATATCGAACATCAAACTCGTGATCGTTGACGACGGATCGCCAGACGGCACCGCTGCCGTGGCTCGGGGCTTGTCGGGACGATACGAGGACAGAATCATCGTCATGGAACGGGAAAGCAAACTGGGGCTGGGCACAGCCTACATAGCAGGATTCAAGAAGGCTCTGGAATTGGGATCGGATTACGTAATTCAAATGGACGCGGACCTGTCTCACTCGCCGGAATACATACCCGATATGCTCAGACGCCTCGAATCCTCAGACGTCGTGGTTGGGTCTCGATACACTCCAGGGGGCGGAGTAGATGTGGATTGGAGCCTAAAGCGCAGGTTCCTCAGTTCCTTCGCCAACCGCATGATTCGCGCCATTGCGGGCTTAAAGGCCAAAGATGTAACGTCAGGGTTCAAAGCTTACCGAGGGAGCGCCCTCCAGGGTTTGGACCTGGACGCATTCCGATGCAGGGGCTTCGGCTTCCAGACAGAGGTTGCCCACGCATGCCAGCAACGAGGATTCAGGGTCACAGAACACCCGATAATATTCAGTGATCGGACCGAGGGCAGTTCAAAGATGTCAGCCAACATAGTGTTTGAGGCGATCTGGCGGCTCTCCCTTCTGAGAATCAGAGGAACATAACAAAAATTGCTCTTGCGGCACAATTATCTATCGGTTAAAATTCCGAAACTTATCTGAGGCTGGGAACATGAGCACACGCGGATTCGAAGACAGAGAAAAAGTCAAAAAAGACAAGGCCAAGAAGGCTGTCGCTCTGGCGATGAACAACCGATGGGAAGAGGCGGTAATTATTAACCGCTCCATTGCCCAGGAATTTCCCAAGGACCTGGAAGCCTTCAATCGCATGGGCAAGGCCCTGAGCGAACTGGGACGCAATCGCGAAGCCAAAAAGGCATTCCAGTCCGCTCTGGAGATCTCGCCCAGTAACTCCATCGCCAGGAAAAACGTCAAGCGTCTTCAGAAACTGTCTGACGACGAGACTCCCCGCGTGTCCAGGCCTCGGCGCGCCAGCAGAAGCACGCACACCTTCATGGAGGAGAGCGGCAAGGCTGGCGTTACTTCGCTGTTAAACCTGCCCGGCCCGGAAGTCCTGCTCAAGCTGACCCCAGGAGATCCAGTGCAACTTCACGCTGTTGGCAAAGGACTGAGAGTCACCGACTCCGATGGCGGAGACCTGG
>JASLRP010000443.1 GCA_030743915.1 SAR202 cluster bacterium
TTCGCCGAGTCAGTTACGAGATCGGCGTCGAGCGCACTTTCCTCACCCACTCTCCGGCGGTCGAGTATGTCGAGAGGACCCGACGCGGCCTCGTCAAACAAGCCCGACTTTACTACCTGCGAGGCAGGTCCGGCCGAGCGGCCCGCATCAAGGAAGACCGCAGAAACAGGTAGCCCTCCAGTCCGGCCACCGACTAGACCGACACATTGAACGGAGGTCTTGGGCCTGATGAAGTTCGCCGAAGTAGCGGTCGATGCTCCGACAGGCCATGACCGCACTTTCAGCTACTCGATACCCGACAACCTCAACATTCAGCCGGGCCAATCTGTCAAAGTCCCCTTCGGCCCTCGCACACTTCAAGGCATCGTCTTTGAGACCGTTCCTGTTCCCCAGGTCGATGAGACCCGCGACATTGCCGACACCATCAGCGCAGGCGCTCTCCTGGAGCCACACCAGCTTGCGCTGGCCAGATGGATCAGCGAGTATTACCTCTGCTCACTGTTTGAGTCCGCCGCGCTCATGCTCCCTCCTGGAGGCCGTTTTCGCCCTCGCACATACTACTCTCTGAGTTCCCATGTTCAGGACATCACCAGCGCGGCTAACTCTCCACAACAGCAGCGAATTCTTGAGTACATTCAGCGATACGAGGTAGTTGACGCCTCAAGGCTGGACCGCGCTCTCGGCCCCAACTCCCGTGGCATTGCCGCTCGACTGGCAGAGCGCGGGTTGCTGGAGAGCAAGGTCCGAAGCTCCAGCCGCCAGATGACCCACAAGCTAGTGGAACACATCGCCCTGAACTCGGAGATGCTGGAGGAGATCGGAGCGTGGATGCCTGACGCCAGGAGACGAGCGCCAAAACAGGCCGCCCTGGTCGAGGCGCTTGTTGCGGCGAATGGCCCTCAACTCGCAACCGAAGTGCGCAGAGAGTTTGGCGCAAGCACGGTATCCACAATTCGAGAACGGCAATGGCTGTCGATAACTCAGCAAAGGACCGACCGCGACCCGCTGGCAGGCCAATACTTCGCTCCCGAACCTTCCGTAGGTCTCACAACTCGACAACAGTCCGTCACCGATGCAGTGCGCGCAGGCCTGGAGCATCCAGAGGAGACACAGCAGACCTTCCTGGTTCAGGGCGTGACCGGCTCCGGGAAGACTGAGATCTACCTGGCGGCAGTCCAGCAATGCCTGGAGCTCGGTCGGCGGGCCATCGTCATGGTCCCGGAAATTGCCCTCACCCAGCAGACGATCGAACGCTTCGCGTCCCGCTTCCCGAACGGAGTCGCCGTCCTTCACAGCGGACTGTCGGCAGGCGAGAGGTTCGACCAGTGGTGGAAGACTCGGGAGGGAGATTACGACATCGTGGTAGGCTCCCGCAGCGCCATCTTCGCTCCGATGCCAAATCTGGGACTCGTACTGGTGGACGAGGAACACGAGTGGACGTACAAACAGCAGGACCCAAATCCTCGATACCACGCGAGAGATGTCGCAAACAAGCTGGCCCAACTGACTGGCGCCAAAGTCTTGCTGGGCAGCGCTTCGCCCGACGTGTCCTCCTACCACCGAGGTCTGACGAAACAGTACGGCTTGCTCGTTCTGCCCGACCGTTTGAGCGTATCCGAAAATGGAAACCCGACTCCCGCTCCTCTGGCGGACGTTGACGTCGTGGATATGCGGCAGGAACTGAAAGACGGCAATCGCGACATGTTCAGCCGCCAACTGGACACGGAGATGGAAGCTTGCCTGAAGGCTGGCAATCAGATGATTCTGTTTCTGAATCGTCGGGGGACGGCGTCCCAGTTGCAGTGTCGAAGCTGCGGACACCAGATGCGTTGCGCCAAGTGCGACATCGCCCTCACCTACCACCGAGGGGCTGGCCGTCTCGTCTGTCACTACTGCGGGACACGGCGGCGAATCCCAGACCGATGCCCCCAGTGTCTCGGATACCGACTCAGCTACTACGGCATCGGGACTCAGAGCGTCGCCGAAGCCCTGGAAAAGCGGTTCCCAAACACCAACATCCTGAGGTGGGACCGGGATGCGACGCGCAACGTCGCAGACTATCGGGAGCTTCTCGAAAAGTTCAGGACTGGTGAAGGTCAGGCGTTGGTCGGCACTCAGATGATCGCCAAGGGCTTGCATTTCCCGTCGGTCACCCTCGTGGGCGTGGTGCTGGCAGATGTGGGACTCAGCATCCCCGACTATCGAGCGGGCGAGCGCGGGTTCCAGCTACTGTGCCAGGTGGCGGGCCGGGCAGGTCGAGGCGAGCAACCGGGCAGGGTCATCATCCAGACATACCAACCCGACAATTACGCCATACGAGCCGCCGCCGCTCAGGACTACCAGAGCTTCTACACTCGCGAGATGGCCTATCGTCGCGAGAGGGGCAACCCACCGTTCAACAAGCTGATTCGCCTGCTGCACACCCACGTCAATCAGGCGATGTGCGAACAGGAAGCCCACGCCGTGGCCCAGACGCTGACCGAAGAACGCGACGCCCGAGGCATCGGGAGTGTCGAAATTCTGGGGCCTGTTCCGGCCTTTCCGACCCGCCTACGGGGACGCTATCGCTGGCACATCGTTCTCAGAGGCCCCGAACCCCGTGAATTGCTGGACCATATATCCCTCCCAAGAGATTGGCACGCCGACATAGACCCCGTGTCGCTAACCTGAGAATATCGACGCCACACACAACAGATTCCGTTTGGGCCTGATCAATACTTGGCATACTTGGTGAATCCATCGTCGGGGTCGGCTGAATGCGCGTTCTGTTTGTCGAATATGAGTCCTGAATCGCTTCCTGATTCTTGCAATTTCCCTTGTGGTTCAATGGCTTGGCTCCTCAATCACTTCCGGATCAAAACCGCTCTCCACGAAGCCGACAAATCGCTGTTCATCTGGTCAATAATGCGCATGTCAGAAGATTTCGAAAATCTCGTCGAAATGCTTGACAACTGAGAAACCTTCGTTTAACGTACATCTCCTGAGGGGTTTTAGAACGATTCTAATTTGTTAGAACTTTCACATTCTTCTCAACTACACCAGCCCGATCAGGAGCCGGCATTTGGCCATGAGTCCCGATACCCAAGAGCGATTAGAAGAGATGCGTTCCGCCCTTGTCCAGCGTGGCGTTGTTATCACGCCCAAGCGGGCCAAGGTGTTGGAAATCCTGGCAGGCAGCGATGATCATCCCAACGTCGGAGATCTGCATGCCGAAGTCCAGCGATGGCACCCTTCAACCAGTCTCGCGACGGTCTATAACACCATCGAATTGCTCAAAGAAACCGGGCAAGTGCTGGAGTTGGAGTTCTCGGCGTCGGCCAACAGGTACGACGGGCGCCGGCCCGATTCCCACCCTCACCTTGTGTGCGTCGAGTGCCAGCGCATCGACGATCTGGACGTTCCAGAATCCAAAGGCATGTTTGAAGCGATCGGCGCTGAGACGGGGTATGAGGTGGTCCGGCAACGGCTCGACTACTATGGCATCTGTCCGAACTGCCAGAAGAAACGAGAAGCGCGGCTGTCCCGCTGAACGAGCAAAGCCGCGCCGAACGACCACGCGAATCATTCAAGGAAACAAGCCAGAATACTCGAAAGGGGGATTTGAGATGGCCAGCCGAGAAGATATTGCATTAATGTCACACCTGATGCGTCGGGCGGGATTTGGCGCATCGCGAGATGAGGTTGAGAAGCTGTGCGAGCAGGGCTACGAGGCAACTGTCGAACAGCTACTGAATCCCACTGAACCCGTGGTTGATGAGTATGACCTTTACAGGCATCATCCCATCACCGAAGTCCCAGGCGGCGCCGCGGCGCCCGGTCAGGCCGCGTGGCTCTACTTCATGGTGACCACCCAGCGTCCACTGGAAGAGAAGATGACGCTGTTCTGGCACCACGTGTTTGCCACTGGCAACGCGAAGGTGGACAACTGCAACCACCTCATGGACCAGATCGACATGTTCCGCCAACATGGAATGGGCAGCTACCGCGACCTGCTCATGGGATTGGCCGCAGACCCGGCCATGATTTTCTGGTTGGACAACAACGAGAACCACAAGCACGCTCCCAACGAGAACTGGGG
>JASLRP010000444.1 GCA_030743915.1 SAR202 cluster bacterium
CGGTTAACTCGGTGGAGGCATACGTGCTGGGCGGTCACGGTGACACAATGGTCCCAGTGACTGGAAGCACGACAGTGGGCGGCACTCCCATCGGAAAGCTGCTGTCTCAGGATCGGGTCGATGCAATCGTGAAGCGCACACAGGACGGTGGAGCGGAGATCGTTAATCTGCTCAAGACTGGAAGCGCATACTACGCTCCATCCGCAGCCATCGCTCAGATGGTTGAAGCGATAATCTTCGACAAGAAGGAAATTCTGCCCTGCACAGCCTATCTCGAAGGCGAGTATGGTCTGAACGAACTCTACGTCGGCGTGCCGGTAAAACTCGGGGCCAACGGAGTCGAGGAAGTCATCGAAGTCGGTCTCACCGACGACGAAACTGCGGCGCTCAACAACTCGGCTGCATCAGTCCAGGAACTGCTCGACGTAATGGCCAACGCCGGCAACTAGACGTCACTGCAAAATCATCCCTACGGCCCCTTGTTTGGGGCCGTTTTAGTATGACACGCCAACTCGACTAGCCCTATTATCCCACTATCTTGCGAGGCTCCCAACATTGACGAACCAAGAACAGAATCAAGGCGTCATCTTGCCCATTCCAGCCGACTTTCCCGTCGAATGGGAGAATGAAGAAGAGGCAACGTATCTCTGGCGCTGGGACAGCATTCACAGCCCTCTGCCGTCGTCTCCAATGTCTGTATCGTTGGGAGACGATCGGGCCGCGCGTCAAGCCAACCTGAACCCGTCGTCGAACTCGCCCAAATCCTCGTTCCGAAGGCAGATCAACGGATACACATACTCGGCCAATCTGCCTTCAGAAACGACGTATGAGGACCGGCAGAGGAAACAAGATGAAGTGAACGAGTCCATCGCGACGCTTCGGCATCGCTGGGACACTGAAATTCAGCCTACAATCGTCACCGAACTTGGCAATCTCAAGAGCATTGATCTAGGCTCGTTGTCCGACGCTGAATTACTGGATCAACTGGACGAGTTCCTGGACCTGACAGTAAAGCACTGGAAGTTCCACAACCAGGTGGTTGGGCCAACCCATACCGCTGTTCATCAACTCGCGACACTGTACCGGGAGATCATGGGAGACGTTCCAGAAGATGAACCTTACAAACTGATTCGCGGCCTGGACAATAAAAGCCTTGAGACCGACCAGGCGATACAGGCATTGGCGGCGCTGGCGCGAGAGTCGGATGAATTATCCAAATCGTTCGCTGACAACGACGACCCCAACCAGATTCTGTCCGTATTGGGCTCGACAGAGGAAGGTCGCGGATTCTCGGAGAAGCTGAACGAGTTTCTGGAGGTGTACGGCCTGCGTCCCACAGGATTTGACGCTCTGTTTCCATCGTGGCTGGAAGACCCGTCGTTCGTGATTTTGAACATCAAGAGCTACATTCAGTTCAGCCCGACAGATTTTTCAGCAAAACAGACGGCGTTGTCCGCAGAAGCAGAATCCTGCCGCCAGTTGGTCCTCCGGAAGATCGGCGATAATGCTGATCTAATCGACAATTTCCTGCTGCGACTGAAACATGCCCGAGAGCTTTGGCCGCTCAAAGAAGACCACGCCTTTTACATCGATCAGGGAAGCTCCGCATGTGTCCGCATCTTGCTCGCGGAGGTGGGCCGCCGCATATCCGGTCAAGGTATCATCCACAGCGCCGAGGACGTATATTACCTGACCCTGGACGAGGCCCTGACGGCCCTGACAAACCCGATACCTGACAACCACAGCGAATTGGTGACAGAGCGTAGGAATCTCAGAGACGCCCAGATCAAGGTCGTCCCACCTGCATTTCTTGGGACGCTGCCCGCTGACGGTTCGTCGGGGATGGCGCCTGAGTTTCAGACCATGATGAGTCCAGTTCCGGATGCCAACGCCGAGGCGGATGAGTCGGCGCTGAGAGGGATTGGCGGGTCCGCTGGTTCGGCCACAGGGCCAGCGAAGGTCGTGCGATCACCGGAGGAGTTCGGGAAAATTCAACCTGGCGACATTCTGGTATGCACCTCCACCAGCCCAACATGGACGCCGTTATTTGGCACGATCCGCGCGCTGGTATCAGATTCGGGAGGCGTCCTATCCCATACTGCGATTGTGGCCCGTGAATACGGCCTGCCGGCCGTGGTGGGTGTCAACATCGGGACCAGCCGGATCAGCGACGGTCAAATTATCACAGTGGACGGCGACAGTGGTGTGGCGTTCTTGAGGTAGTCTTCCGCAGTTACGATAGCCGGCGCTTCACGTTGTCAATCGGGCTAGTCTAGGCAGGTATCGGAATTTTATTTCCTAAACCTGATCGAGGGCCATCATCGGCTCTTTGGAAACTTCGAGAGATGCCAACACCTGCCCGATGTCGCTCTGGTTGTGCGGCCAGTATTGATTGATCAATTCCCTTTGTTCCAACAAACTGCTCAGGCAAAATGAAAACTGGCCGCCAGTCGTATCGACTGTGCGGCCAGCATCGTCCAAGAGAATGTAACCGTTGCTTTACGGCGCGAGCGCGAGTTCCGTCAGGAAGTTCTTCGTGGACATTATGTGTCGATTCAGGCGCATCGCTTTGGGGTCGATGCCCATCGCAAGTCCGATCAGTTGAGGCAGATGCAGAATGGGCATGTCGATGGAGCCCATAGTGCTGTTGGCAGCAGCGGCCTGAGGCTGGAAGCCATCCAGGTTGAGGTGGCAAAGTGGGCAAGGTGTGACCATTGCGTCCGCGCCGCGCCCTTTTGCATCCAACGTGTGAGTTGCAACCATCTTCAGAGAGTTAGTCTCATTGATGGTCAGGATTGGGAAGCCACAGCAGGCTGTCGTTCCGCCATACTCCACGACTTCTGCGCCCACAGCTTCAATGACCTGCTCCAGTGATGTGTCTCGCTCTGGATGCTCTTCGATGCCCAGAGCCGACGACGGCCTGATGAGATAGCACCCGTAGAAAGGCGCAAACTTCATGTTGGGCAAAGGCTGTGTGACCTGAGATTTGAGGTTGTCGATTCCAATCTCTTCGACGATGATCCACAGCATGTGCTTGGGATCCGACGTGCCGTTGTACGACAACCCTTCCTCAGCAAGTTCACGATTGATGGATGCTCGATATTCGTCATCCTGCAATCGAACGTTGGCCTGGGACATGACTCCCTGGCAGGTGCTGCAAATGGTCATAATCGGCATGCCAGCACGCTCCGCCAGGGCAAAGTTGCGGGCGTTGAGCGTGTCGCCCAACCGCTGGTTCCGTTCTTGGAGGACGCCGGAGCCAGTGCAGGATGCAGACTGCATCGCCATGAGGTCAAGTTCTATTCCAAGTCTGCGGCAAACCTCCAGAGTTGACTGGTATAGTTCCGGGGTCGCGCCACGGGCTACACATCCTGGGAAAAGGGCATATCTCATCGGTTCTTCTCTACCTTGTCATGAATTCGGCGCACGTTGTCCACGCCTGGGATGGCCTTGTGTATTGGATTAGGGACCTTCCCTGCCTTCACGGCCCGGAGTCCCACGGGGATCAGTTTCACCATCTCTTTGATGTTGGTCATGCCCTTGCTGCGCATGGGCAGTTGGAACTCATCAATCCAGCCCTTGTGACCTACGGAGTTGGTGAAGAAAGTGGCATGTCGAGCGCCGTTGGTATTGGTGAATCCGGCCTGCATTGCCTTGTCTCTCAGAGACATGATCCTGCCCATTGGGTCAACGCCCTTGGGGCATGCCTCGACGCACATCATGCAGCGCGTGCAGTCCCACATACCGGACGCTTCATTCAACGCGCCCAGTCGTTCGTTGTCGGCGTCGTCTCTGGGGTCTCCAACAAAGCGATAGGCTTTCGCCAGCGCTGCCGGGCCGAGGAAACTGGAGTCCACTTCCAGCACCGTGCAGTCTGAAACACACGCGCCGCACATAATACAGGCCATGACGCCCGCCAGGTGCAACATATCCTCGTCAGGGGCGAGATACTCGGCCTCTGGCTCGGGTCCGCTATTTCGGAGCCACGGTTGGACTGTCCGAACCTTGTTCCAGAACGGAGCGAAGTCGGTCACGAGGTCTTTGATAACCCGCATGTTTCCAGCAGGTTCTACCACGATGGGACCGCCATCCTGGGGCATGGCATCAATCACTTTCGTGTTGCAAGCCAGCCTGCCTTTGCCGTTTATGCGCATGGCGCAGGAACCGCATATCGCGCTGCGACAGGAACATCTCACGGCGAGCGTCCCATCGTTCTCTTCGCGAATCTGGATGAGACCATCCAACACAGTGTTCGCCTCGGTCATCTCAAGTTCATAGTCTTCGAAATGAGATGCAGGCCTGTCCGAGTCGGGGTCAAATCGCCTGATTTTGAATTTTACTTGCATTAAAACCGTCCTGTTCCCGTGGAATGGTCACGGGTAGAGCGCCACGTATTTGGATAATTTAGTAGCTGCGAACCTCAGGTTCCCAGTCAGTGATGACGACCGGGAGATGCTCAAGCTGAGGGCCGTCGTCCGAGTTCTTGACCAGAATGTGCTTCAGCCAGTTCTCGTCATCGCGGTCCGGCATGTCGGTCCTGGTGTGGGCGCCTCGACTCTCTTTGCGTTCCAACGCGGTGAGCGCGACAGTCTCTGCGCAGTCAAACATGAAACCCAACTCAATTGTGAACAACAGGTTGGTGTTGAAGGTTTTGCCCTTGTCAGGCACGTACACAGAACGATACTTCTCACGAACGTCTCTTATGTCGGAGAGAGCAGATTCCATGCCGTCCTGATCGCGATATACGGCCAGATTATCATTCATGGTCTTGCCCATCTCATGCCTCAACTGGCCGAACATGGGGCCATCATCGGCATTGGACAGCAGACCCTGGATGTTCTCACGGTCTGCGTCCGCGGCGCTTTCGGTGATACTGGCGTGAGACAGAGCTTTCACTGCATCGGAGGCATGCTGGCCAGACCGTCTGCCAAACACCAGGGTGTCCAGCAGCGAGTTGGCGCCCAAACGGTTGCCACCATGAACGCTGACACAGGCCACTTCACCGGCGGCGTAGAGTCCTGGAAGCGCGGTCAGGCCGTCAATATCGGTCTTGATGCCGCCCATTTGATAGTGCATGCCGGGTTGAATCGGAATCGGTTCTTTGGTTATGTCAACGTTGGCGAAATCTTTGGCGATTTCTTGAATCTGAGATAACCTCTCTCGAATCACCTGATCTCCCAGATGGCGACAGTCGAGGAGAACACAACCGTTGATCCCCCGTCCCTCGTTGATCTCAGTCTGCTCCGAGCGTGAGACGACATCGCGGGACGCAAGTTCCATCATGTTCGGAGCGTAACGCTCCATGAACCGATCGCCCTCGGAGTTCAGGAGATAGGCGCCCTCGCCTCGGGCGCCCTCGGTAATCAGGACTCCACTGCCCTGGAGGGTCGTGGGATGGTACTGCACCATCTCCATGTCCATGAGTTCGGCTCCGGCCTGATAAGCCAACGACATACCATCGCCCGTGCAGATCAGGGCGTTGGTGCTTGGCTCAAAAACCCGACCGAGACCGCCGGCGGCCATGATGACCGCTTTGGCGCGGACAACGTGAATCTCGCCCGAGCGAATCTCCATCAGCACCGCTCCGGCACACCTTCCGTCCTCGACTATGAGGTTGAGTATGAACCATTCCTCATACACGCGGACGCCGGCGCGCATAATCTGCTCGTACAGAACGTGGAGCAGGGCCTGACCGGTGAAGTCCGCAACGAAGAAGGTCCGGGCCTGCCTCTGCCCGCCGAAGGCTCGCGTTCCGAGCCTGCCTTCCTCATCGCGATTGAAGATCACCCCGTAGTTTTCCATGGAGATGACTTCTTCGCCTGCCTCGCGACACATGACTTCAATTGCGTCCTGGTCGCCCAGAAAGTCGCTGCCTTTGATGGTGTCGTAGGCGTGGTCACGCCAGTCGTCTCCACGATCCGACAGAGCGGCGTTGATGCCACCCTGGGCTGCATTGGAGTGACTGCGGACAGGATGGACTTTACTGACAACGGCCACGTCAACGCCATTTTGCCGAGCCGTCAGAGCGGCTCGCATCCCGGCCAGACCAGCGCCAATTATCAGTACGTCGTGATCAAACATTCGACGTTACCTCTTCGTAAATCGTTTCCGATTCTGAAGATAACATAAGGCGCAAAAGTGCGTCCAGTGTATAGGCATGATGATGGCGTGATATCAGGCGCTCAAGATATTTAATTCAGACACCGCCCAGGCGTCACAGGGCCGGTGAAGGAGTCGAACCGCCTGGTTAAGGGGCCGCCAGGACGGCGAATGTTCCGGCGTGATGTTGAATCTGCCAATGCGAGTCCCGAGAAGGTAAGTCGGTCGGAGTTCATATTGAATTCCGCCATCAGCCACGAGATATTGGATCGCGGCGCCAAGCCGGGAGTCCACCGAAACCTCCCAAGCAAGCTCTTCGCGAACCTCTCGGGCCAGCGTCTCTTCAAGCGACTCCCCAGACCAGGAACCGCCGCCCGGCAAGAAGAAAATGCCGCGATTTTCAACAAGCGCCAACTCGGCATCGGGATTAGTGATCAACGCGTAAACTCCGGCCCGCCGAACATGATGAACGTTCGGCAGTCGGTTTCCGAAGATCGGCGCGTCCGACATTACGACAGTTGGCTCACGACTGGGACTCTGAAGGTTGTCTCTTGCGCCGCTTGAACACGTGACTTCGAGCGGCTCTCGCTTCGCAGGATACTTTGACCTCAACCAGGTGCTGGTCGATCACCCTGTGAAACATCGGGCGTGTGTAGATCAGCGTGCCCAGCCAGCCGAAGAACGGGAACCTCTTCCACAAAATCTCTCCGGTGTGAGTGAGTTTGGTCTGCCCATCCACATCCTCAAAAACGAACTCCTCGTAAGAGTAATCCAGCGGGCCCGAAACGCCATCAAATGTGATGCGCTCAGGCGCGTAGAGTGTGATGTTCTCAACTGTTTTGTAAGTGAATATGCCCGCTTTGATCTTGAACTCGACGACCAGAGAATCGCCGTCCCTGGACGTAATTTTCGAGTATTCGGCGCTATCGTCAGAATAGCGTCCCTGATTGAAGGCCGCCATTTTCTGATAGATCATCTCGCGCGGGGCGTCAATCAAAATCGATTGATCTTTGAGTCGGACAGGTTTGGCCATCACATTCACTTCCCATCAATTCCGTTTGGGTTCGATACATTGGATGATGGGGACCAGCGCAAGATTCAGAATGCCGTCATTTCGACATCCGCACGGCGCGCGCGAACGCGTTGATCTTGTCCGCGTCCTTGACTCCCTCGGTCTCGACACCGCTGGAAACATCGACGCCCAGTGGCGACACAGACTTGATGGCCGACCCGACATTTTCGGGATTCAGTCCGCCAGCCAGATGCACAGGATACTGCCGGGCGATCTCCCAGGCGATGGTCCAGTCGAAGGTTTTACCTGTGCCGCCCAATGAGCCGGATTGGTGCTTATCCAGCAAGGCCATATGGCCTCGGGATACTGCCATTTCGACCTTTCGCAGTGCGTCGGTGACAGCTTCTACGCGCGGCAAAGACTCCATAACCCTCACTTGGCGCATGACCGGAGCGTCCAGAGTGGCCCAAAATCCCACCGGTTCGTCCCCGCATAGCTGGACATAATCCAGTCCACACGACTTGATCGCCGCGTTTATGAAGTCTGCAGGCTGGTTGGCGAACAAACCGACAAGGGCGGGTTCGCCGTCCTTCTCCCTTGACCTGTAGTCTGTGATGAGGTTCTCTGCTTCGTCCGGTTGAAGCTGTCGGCGGACTCCTTCGACGAAGTTGAAACCAAGATAATCGGCGCCGGCGTCAGCGGCGGTTATTGCATGGTAGACGTCCCTCAACCCGCATATCTTGAATTTCGTCATACGAGGCTCCTTAATTTCTGACCGATGTTTTCGGACGCTACCAGCGATTCGCCAATCAACGCGGCGTGAGCGCCAGCGGCCCGGACTTTGGCGATGTCCTCTGCGCTATTGATGCCGCTCTCGCTCACCACGATTTTTCCGGAGGACACTTTTCCGGCCAACCTCTCGGTCACTGACACGTCGGTGACAAACGTGTGAAGGTTTCGATTGTTGATTCCAATTATTTCGGCGCCCAGTTCCAAAGCGCCATCCAGTTCAGATTCGTCGTGGACCTCGACCAGCGTCTGCATCCAGAATTTTTCTGCCAGATCGCGAAGCTCAGAAAGCTGGTCGGGCGAAAGCATGGCGACGATAAGCAGGATCGCGTCTGCGCCGTTGGCCCGAGCCTCATAGACCTGGTATGGGTCGTAGATGAACTCTTTACGCAGCACAGGCACTCCCAGAGGATGAACCGTGTCGTGTACGGCGGCGAGATGTTCGATGCTGCCCTGGAAGTGATCGGCGTTTGTCAACACCGAGATCGCGGCCGCCCCATTTTCGGCATATGTCCGGGCGATCTCCGTTGGGTCGAAATCTTTTCTAAGCAACCCTTTGGTCGGCGACGCCTTTTTGACCTCGGCGATTATCCGCACGCGATTGCCCATGAGCGAACCGGCGAAATTCAGCGGCCGAGTTTGGGCCTCGATTCGCGCTTCGAGCGCCGCTATCGGAACGTCCAGTTTCAATCTTTCGACCTCCTGCCGCTTGACCTCGACGATCTGCTTCAGGATGTCCGGAGCGCTAGGGATTACCATTCCTGTTCCTTTCAACGATGTTCTGGAGAAACTCCTGGTCCACCGCCGGAAGTATTCCCAGGTTGGGGAAGTCATTAAATTCGTGGGGGAACGTTGTCCCTGTCAGGACGGCTACGAATCCAACGTCAGCCGCCTTGGCGGTCTTGGCGTCGGTGATGCTATCGCCGACGTACACGACCTCCTGGCGGTCAACGCTCAGCCTGTCCAGGGCCAGCAGCAGGCTTTCAGGTTCCGGTTTGTGGCGCTCCACATCTTCGCCGCCGACGATGTGGTCAAAGTGGCTTAACAAACCTTCCCTCCCAAGGATATCTTCGATTCGATACCGGTATTTGGTCGAGACAATTCCCAACGAAAGTTCTTGAGATTTCAGACCCTCTAGCACGCCAGGAACTTCTGGGAAAATGATGGTGTTTTCCGACATGATCTGGTCTGCCCGCTCACCGAACAGCGCCAGGAATTTGTCGGCGTTGGGCCGTTGTTCCTCGCCCGCCAGGACGACCAGCGTCTCTGACAAATGCAGGCCGATAGTGCGAGATATGGCATCGCCGGACGCCTCGGGCAAACCAAGGCCCCTGAGGCCGTAGTTCACGCACTCTGTCACCGGAGCCGATGAATCCGCCAGTGTGAAATCGAAGTCGAAAACCACGGCTTTCACGGGGCCAAGCGCTGCGCTATTCAAGCGTCTGGCTCAGTTCTGCCAACGCGGACAATGCGCGTGACGCGGCGCCGGAGTCTATCGACTCCCCTGCCTGTATCACGCCTTTGCTCAAGCTATCGGATTGCCCAGCGACAACCAACGCGGCAGCCGCGTTCAGCAACACGACATCTCTCGCGGGCCCGGAGGCCCCGCCTAATACCGATCTTGCGATCTCCGCGCTGTTGTCGGCGCTGGTTGCTGCGAGAGCATCCGCGTCGGCGGTGGGCAGCCCGACTGAATCTGGGGTGAATTGATACTCAGTGACAGAGCCGTCATTCAACTCCCAGACCTGTGACGGGCCTGTGATCGTAAACTCGTCCATGCCATCCTCGCCGTGGACGACCAGTGCGCGCTCGCTTCCCAATGCGCCCAATACCTCGGCCATGCGACGGGCCATCGCAGGGTCTGCGACTCCAATAACCTGCCGTTTGGCGCCAGCGGGATTGGTCAGTGGTCCCAGAATGTTGAAGACGTTCCGGATGCCGATCTCGCGGCGAGGCCCCGCGGCAAAGCGCATCGAAGGGTGATACCTCTGTGCGAACATGAACCCGAAACCAACCTCCTCAATACACCGCTGGACGCCATCCGGGCTGAGGTCGATCTTCACACCGAGGGCTTCCAATACGTCTGCGCTTCCCGTGGCTCCGGACATGGCGCGGTTGCCGTGTTTTGCGACCTGCGCGCCGGCTCCTGCGGCGACCAATGCGGCGGTCGTCGAGATGTTGAAACTGCCCGACCGGTCGCCTCCCGTGCCGGCGGTGTCCACAAGGACGCCGGATGCCGAGACCTGAAGCGCCTTCTCGCGCATGACACGGGCCATGCCAGCGATTTCCTCCACGGTCTCGCCCTTGAGCCTCAGAGCAGTGACGTAGGCTCCGAATTGGGCAGGGGTGGCTTCCCCGTCCATGATCTCGTTCATCGCGGCGGCGGCTTCATCCATTGTCAGGGAGTTGCCTTCGACCAGGGCGTCGATTGCCTCTCGAATCATCTTCGCCTCCTGACCCCGCAGGGTCGCGGACTACATATCAAGAAAGTTCTGCAAAAGGTCTTTCCCGACCTTCGTCATTATCGACTCGGGATGGAACTGAATACCCTCAACGGGATTCTCACGATGACGGACTCCCATGATAATGTCGTTGTCAGTCCATGCAGTTACCTCAAGCTCGTCGGGCAGATCGTCTTTGTATATCGCCAGCGAGTGGTACCGGATGGCCTCGAAGGGGTTTGGCAATCCTTTGAACACGCCTTTGCCGTCGTGGTTAATCAGCGACATCTTGCCGTGCATAATCTCCCCGGCGCCGCCCACTGTTCCGCCATAGGCGTAGCCTACACACTGATGGCCCAGACACACCCCCAACATCGGGGTATTGCCCCCAAAATGGCGGATCACGTCGTTTGAGATTCCCGCCTTGTCCGGGGTGCGAGGGCCGGGCGACAGAACGATCTTGCTGGGAGCCATTTCTGTGATCTCCTCAAGGTCGATCTCGTTATTCCGGGCCACCTTCACATCCGCGCCAAGTTCGCACAGGTACTGGTAGAGATTGTATGTAAAACTGTCGTAGTTATCTATCAAGAGTATCATTTCACAAACTCCAAAGGGGACAGGGCGGCTCAGTGACGCCCTGGGTGTTAAAGCGGGTTATCGCATCTCAGATTCAGCTTGATCGATGGCCCTCAGTGTCGCCGCCGCCTTGTTAATCGTCTCCATATACTCCTCTTCCGAGGTGCTGTCATAGACGATGCCGCCCCCCGCCTGAGCGTAGGCGACGCCGTCCTTCACCACCAGTGTCCGGATGGCGATGGCTGTGTCCATGTTGCCCTTGAAGTCGAAATAACCGACGGCGCCTGCGTAAACTCCGCGCTTGACAGGCTCCAGTTCGGCGATGATCTCCATCGCTCGGATTTTCGGAGCGCCCGACACTGTGCCAGCCGGGAAACAGGCGCGGAGAGCATCGTAGTTGGTGTAACCTTCCTGAAGTTCTCCGGTGACGTGGGACACGAGATGGATGACGTGGGAGTATCGTTCGATGTCCATGACCTGTGAAACTTCGACCGTGCCGGGCTGGCTCACGCGGCCAACATCGTTTCGGCCCAAGTCCAGAAGCATGATGTGCTCGGCCCGTTCCTTCTCACTGGTCTGGAGTTCCACCTCCAACGCTCTGTCTTCCTCCTCGTCGGAGCCGCGACGTCGGGTGCCCGCGATAGGATGAACGGCAACTTTGCCATCCTGGACCTGGACCAGCATTTCGGGGGACGCCCCTACTATCTGGAACCCGTCCAACTCCAGATAGTACATGTATGGCGACGGATTGATGGCCCTCAGAGCGCGATAGATCTGGAATGGATGCGCGCTGGTCTTGCGTGCCATGCGCTGGCCCACCACCGCCTGGATGACATCGCCCGCGATGATGTACTCGCGCGTCGTGTCGATCATGCTTTCGTAGGCCTCGGGCGTGATGTTGATTTCCACCGGCGAGTCCTTGACGACCTCACCATTGGCTGATTTTGGCACGACGACCGGCTCATCCAGCCGGGCCACGATTTCGTCAATTCGCTTGACCGCGTCGGTATAGGCCCGTTCAACGTCGCCATTGAGGTGCGCATGACTGACGACTTTGATCTTGTGCCGCAGGTGGTCGAATATCACAAAGGTGGATGTCAGCATGAACACCGAGTCTGGCACGCCGATGGGGTCATCCTCTGGTGTCGGCAGTTTCTCGAAGTAGCGCACAGCGTCGTAGGTCAGATACCCAACCGCGCCGCCGTTGAACCGCTCAGAACCTGGAACGTCAGCCATGATGTACTGGGACAACTCTTCCTCGATGGGTTTGAGAGGGTCAACTTCGCCGTGTGCTTCGCCCTTGCCCGTTCTGAATACTTTGGTCGGCTCGGTGCCGATGAAGCTGTATCTTGCTATGTGCTCTCCGCCCTCCACGCTCTCCAGAAGGAACGAGTACGGGGGTTTGGCGATTTTCAGGTATGCGGATACCGGAGTTTCCAGGTCCGCGTTGATCTCTCGGAATATGGGGACCAGGTTGGCGCTTTTCGAGTACTGCTCAACCTGCTCAAGTGTTGGTGAGTACATTTGTAAACCTCTTTACGACCGCGAATGGTCGGGCAGGACGAATCCAACGGCCTGTTTCATTTCTTGGAGTTTGGGTTCGGAAACCTGGCGAGCGTGATCCGCGCTTACAGCCAGCATGCGGTCCAACTCGGCCACGTCATCCATCAGTTCGTAGTAGCGTTTTTGAATCGGGGCCAGACCCTCGATAATGACCTCGGCGACCCGCTTTTTCAGGTCGCCGTAGCCACGAGCGTCGGCGAAATCAGCTTCCACTTCTGACTCGATCTTGTCGGTCATGACCTTGTACATTCCCAGAAGGTTGTTAACGCCTGCCCGCTCCGGGTCATTGGAGAAACGAATCTCATTTTCGCTGTCGGTCACAGCGCGCATGATGGAGCGCTGAATCTCCTTCGGTTCGTCCAGAAGACGAACCGCGTGACCCCGGATGTGCGAGTAGCTTTTGGACATCTTCACGCTGGGATCGTTCAGACCCATGACCCGACCACCGATTTCTGGGATTACCGGCTCTGGAACCACGAATAGTTCGTCGTAGATCCTGTTGAACCTCTGAGCGATATCCCTGGCAAGCTCGACGTGCTGTTTCTGGTCTTCGCCGACCGGCACTTCGTGGGCGCTGTAAAGCAGAATGTCTCCTGCCATCAGCACCGGATAATCCAGCAGGCCGGTGGACACGCTGTCCAAGCCCGTGGACTTGTCTTTGAACTGGGTCATGCGTTCGAGCCAGCCAATCGGGGTCACGCAGTTTAGAATCCAGCAAGCCTCCGCGTGAGCGGTGACGTGACTCTGGATGAACAACGTGCTCTTATCCGGATCGAGGCCACAGGCGAAGAGCATCGCCGCCAACTCTCGGGTCTGGCGCCGCAACTCTTCCGGATCCTGGTCCACGGTGATAGCGTGAATATCGACTATGCACAAAAAGTTTTCCTTCTCGTCCTGCCGATCACCCCAGCCTTTGAAAGCTCCCAGGTAGTTGCCCAGTTGGGAGTCGCCCGAGGGCTGGACTCCGCTGAACACCCGCCTGCGCGTCCCGGAGTTGGATTGCGATTCGATTGTGTCTGTGCTGGTCTGCATTTCTTGATCATCCTCGATTGGTTCAATATTGGGTCTGGCGTGATCTGATTTCATACACTGTCAAATGATGCTTTGCCACAACTGGACGTCGATGATATCCATCGAACTCAAACCTCCGAGGCTCAAAAATTTACAAACAAAAAACCCGTCCCACAAGGGACGGGTCAAACCGTGGTGCCACCCTAATTCATCATAAGACATCGAATACAATCGACATTTCATGATCTCTGTTCAAGCACGGGCGAATCTTCAATCGCCGATGCCCTGGGCTTTGATAACGGTGCCCTCTCCGGTCAGTCCTACTAATTCCAGTTACAGAAACTTTCGGGTGACGGCTCCCAGGTCCATTCTGCCTCTTCGATAAGCGCCGGCTCTCACCTTACCCGGCTCTCTGAGCTTCTCCTGGAGGCGTACTAATCCTGTTCTCAGCCTTTGTATTAACTTGCTTTCAAGTATATGGACGCATTCCACGTCATGTCAAGGATGCAGAGGCCAATTACACGTCAGACGCCAATTCGCCGCTCTGCGCCCAGTTGGATTTGTCGACGTCCTCGAAAACAATTATGGTCGCTTCTGGGGTCGTCTTACCGATGTCCACCATCGCATCGGTGATCGCTTTGGCAAGTTTTTGTTTCTGTTCGTGGGTGCGGCCGGGCCACATCTCCACGCGAACGATTGGCATGTCATACTCCTGAATTATAATTTGCGGAATTCTAACAGCGATTCACAACCGCATCAACTTCAAGGTCGAATAGTCACTTTCGTTTCCTGCGTCGAAGGATGAGGATTAACGCAATCACCGCTCCAACAACCAGCATCTTGACAATTCGCCGCTTCTCTTCGAATGCTATGAATCTGGTCTCGCCGGCAGTAATCTCAATGATTCCCACTGGCGTCACCTCGACACCTCCGCCTCCGCCTCCGCCGGAACCCTCAACCGCCGCTGTTGGATCGTCACCTTCAACGGCGCTGGAACCAGATCCCCCGCCGGCGCCGAACCCATATCGGACCTTGGCAACTGGGATTATGGTCTTGCCTTCCGAAGTGATAGGTTCGCCGTAAACGGTATTCACCGATGCCGATGATTCCAATTTTGCTGTTATGTTCCGAAATACGTCTGGAACGCTCACCATGTGCGTCGCTCCTCGTTGGCTATGCTTGGTTCAAAGTTTTTCACGCCGGAATAATGGTTTTACACGGTCCAGTATGTTCACTCCGACGTCGTACTTGGACATCAGCGGCAGGTCGTCCGAACCGCCCTCTCTGTCCAGGATAGTAACCCGGTTGGTGTCGGTGGCAAAACCTGCATCCACTGCTGTGATGTCGTTCGCGATTATCAGATCAAGGCCCTTGGAGACCAGTTTGGATTGCGCGTTGGCAATCAGGTCCTGACTCTCCGCGGCGAATCCGACCTTCACCAGCGAGTCCCCGATCAGGCCTGCGATAATATCAGGCGTTTTCGTCAGCTCGATGGACCACTCGTTTGATGCGCCCTTCTTGATTTTCTGGTCCGCTGCCGAGACCGGACGCCAGTCCGCCACCGCCGCCGCCATGACCACCGCGTCTGCGTCCTGACACTCGTGGTTGATAGCGTCTCGCATATCCAGTGCGGAGCGCACTTTCACCATTCGGACTCCGTGTGGCGCAGGCAGAGCCGTCGGCGTCGAGACCAGCACGGCAGACGCTCCCCGGTCTCTCGCGGCTTCGGCGATGGCGTATCCCATCTTGCCTGATGAGTGGTTAGTTATGACCCGCACCGGATCGATGGCCTCCTCGGTGCCGCCTGCGCTGACCACGATCTTCCTTCCGGCCAGGTCTCCGTCTCGTCCAAGCGTCGTCCTGATTACTCCGAGGAGTTCCGGTGCCTCCACCAGTCGACCTTTGCCGATCAGTCCTGACGCCAACCTGCCCGACGCTGGCCCTGCAAAGGTCACGCCGCGTTCTACCAACATCTTGACATTAGCCTGGGTCGCAGGGTGGTCGAACATGTGGGCATCCATAGCTGGAGCCACAATGACCGGAGCCTGAGTCGCCAGAAGCGTTGTGGTCAGAACGTCATCAGCGAGGCCTTGAGCCATCTTGGCGATTGTGTGCGCTGTCGCCGGAACGACGACTATCACGTCTGATCTTTCGGCCAGGGCGACGTGATCAATGCTCAATTCGGATTGTGGATCGAAAACATCTGTGACCACTGGGCGATGCGTGATGGCCGCAAATGCCAGCGGAGAGACGAAATTTTCCGCGCCCCTGGTCAGCGCTACGTCCACGTTGGCTTTGGCCTGAGTTAACTTGCTGGCAAGATCAATTGCCTTATAACAGGCGATACTCCCGGTAACTCCGAGCGTGATGTGCTTGCCTTCCAGATTGGTGGGCATTCTGTGTAACCTCGATGGGCGTCGCCGGACGGCTCAGCCCGAATTCATTTCGTGAATCAGCCGCAGACCGGTGAGCGTCAGATCGGGATCTATGGCATCGAATAGTCCGACATCGCTGGCAACAACGCTGGCCAACCCGCCGGTGGCAACGACCTTCGAGTTGCCGCCCAACTCCTCGTCGAACCTGCGAACCATCCCTTTCACCAGTTCGGCGTATCCCAGAACGAGGCCAGATTGTAGGGAATGAACCGTGTTCTTGCCGATGGCAAACGGAGGCGCCGTTAGCTCCACACGACGAAGCTGGGCTGTAGTGTGATACAACGAATCTGCTGCAATCTGGATTCCTGGAGCGATTGCCCCTCCCAGATAGTCCCCTGTGTTGGTCACGGCATCGAACACTGTTGCTGTCCCCAGGTCAACGACGATAGCAGGGCCACCGTAGATCGCCAGAGCCGCGGCGGCGTCCACGATCCGGTCAGCGCCCACATCTCGTGGGGTGTCGTACTTCACTCGAATGCCGGTTTTCGTCCCTGCTCCGACTTCCAAGGGCTCAGTGTCGAAATAGTCCTTGCACAACTGGACGAAACTGGGCGTCAGAGGTGGAACAACACTGCACAGAGCGATGGCTTTCACCGATTCGGGGGACACCCCGCGCAGGGG